>JAEXKM010000454.1 GCA_023445705.1 Pseudomonadota bacterium | reverse complement strand
GACGTGGGGTGAACCGGGGGGGCGGCCATTTTCCCTCTCCCCATGCTTGCGCCGAGGCGTAACGTCCTCTCAAGTCCGCTGTCAGTGCGGTCACCTGGGAGGCCGCCGTGAGTACAGTCGAAGCCAGCGGTTCGGGAGCGGTCGCCGACCTGCCCATCGACGCCGAGGTGATGGGCGATGGCCGCCTGAACCGCGGGGGCGTGGCCTGGGCGCTCTTCGAGGGCGCCCGCAATCCCTATGTGATCCTGATCACCATCTACATCTTCATGCCCTATGTGGCGGGCGTGATGGTGGGCGACCCTGTCCGCGGGCAGGAGATCATCTCCCGTTGGAGCCAGTACGCCGGCTGGCTGGTCATGGCGACCGCGCCGCTGCTGGGCGCCTCCATCGACCAGTTGGGTCCGCGCAAGCGATGGCTCGCCCTGATCGTCGCCCTGATGGTCCCGATGATCGCCGCCCTGTGGTGGGCGCGTCCCGACGGCAGCGGCCTTTCCGTCACCGCCATCATGGTGATGGTCACCGCCATAGGCCTGCTCTTCGCTTTCAGCGAGGTGCTGCACAACTCCCTGCTGGTGCGGGCGGCGGGGCTCAACGGCGCGCACAAGGCTTCGGGCCTGGCCTTGGCCCTGGGCAACCTGACGGCGGTCATCGCCCTGGCCTTCACCGCCTGGGCTTTCGCCCTGCCTGGCAAGGTCGACTGGGGCTTCGTCCCCCACGCGCCGCTGTTCGGCCTCGACCCGGCGACGCACGAGCCGGAGCGCGTCGTCGCGCTGCTGGCCGCGGCCATCTTCGCGGTCGGCGCCCTGCCGCTGTTCTTCTTCACGCCCGATGCGCCGAAGACGGGCGTGCCGACCCTGACCGCGTTCCGCAACGGCGCGATCCAGCTTTTCCGGATGGTCGCCACCGTCCGCCGCCACAAGGACGCGGCCATCTTCCTGGTCAGCCGCATGTTCTACGTCGACGGCATGAACGCCATCCTCATCTATGCCGGGCTCTACGCCATCGGGGTGATGAAGTGGGGCGCTCTCGAGATGCTGATCTACGGCATCGTCCTCTCGATCCTCGCGGTCGCCGGCGGCTTCGTCGCCCGCTGGCTGGACGCCGCCCTCGGCCCCAAGGGCGCGGTCCGCGTCGAGATCTTCATGTCGCTGCTGGGGATCATAGCCATGCTCGGCATGGGGCCCGACCGCATCCTCTATTTCTGGGCCTATGACGCGGCCGCCAACGCGCCCATGTGGAACGGCCCGGTCTTCCGAACCCTGCCGGAGTGGATCTTCATCCTGATCGGCTTCTCCAACGCGGTCTTCATCACCGCGCAGTACGCCTCCAGCCGCACCATGCTGACCCGCGTGACCCCGCCGGACCAGACGGGCGCTTTCTTCGGGGTCTATGCGCTCTCGGGAGTCGCCACCGGCTGGCTCGGGCCGATGATGGTCAACTGGGGGACAAAGCTCACCCACAGTCAGCAGGGCGGGTTCGCCACCATCACCGTCCTGCTGCTCATCGGCTTCGTCGGCCTGCTCTTCGTCCGCGGCGGCGGGCGGCAGATCAGCTGACCGGCTCAGCTCCGCGGGATCGCCACGCCGGTCCGCGGCCGCAGGTCCATCTTGTGCTTGAAGGTGAAGGCGCTGGGAAAGACCCGCTGGAACGGCGTCTTGTAGACATAGACCGTCTCGGCCCGCACCAGGGCCGAGTTCGGCTCCAGCAGCTTCTTGTCGATGTCCCCCAGCTTTGCGGCCTCGATCGTGCCCCGCGCCTGGGTCCATTTCTCGATAGCCTTGCCGCTGGCGTCGATCTCGATGCTGGTGACGCGGATGGACAGGCCGTCAGTCTTAAAGGGCGACAGCACCGCCTCGCCGGCGTCGAAGATGTCTTCGACGTCGGCCGTCCGCACCTGCGCCTGCTGCGTCAACAGGTCTCCCACCGCGGTGGTCAGATAGCCCGCGCGGCGATTGGCCAGCACCGCCTGGGTGCTCTCGACCATGCCGTAATAGAGCAGGATCAGGATCGGCAGGACGAAGGCGAACTCCACGGCCGCCACCCCCCGCTGGTCGCGTACGAAGCGCTTCAGCGACATTTGGTGCCCTTCGGCTGCAGCGAGGCGTCGAAAGGTTCGTTGCGGAAGAGCCGGGTCGCCTCCAGGCGGCGCATGTCCCCGTCGTTCGCAAAGAAAGGCCGCATCAGCGGTGTGAAGATCGGCCAGCGGAAATAGGCTTTCACTAGGACGATGTCGCCCGGATTGCCCACAGTCCAGCATAGGGTGTTGTCCGCGAAATCCTGCGGCGTGTGGACCGTCGGCGAGGCGGCGGCCGCGAAGCTGCCGAAGCTCTCGGCCTCCACGAAGAGGCGCCGCGTACCCGGATGGTCCTTGTCGATCTCGGCGTCCGCCGCGCAGGTCGATTTCAGCCAGTTCATGTTGCGGCAGACCAGGCCGGCGAAATCGGCCTCTGTGATCGCTCCGCCCTTCTGGAAGACTCCAGTGCGGATGTTCCGAGCGGCGAAGTCCGTCGCCGTGTCCAAGGTCGCGGTGACCAGCAGGATCAGGCAGAGCTCGACGATCCCGAACAGCAGCAGCATCAACGGGATGCTGATCAGCGCGAACTCCACCGCGGTCGCGCCGCGGCGGTCGCGGGCGAACCGGCGCAGCGCCGTGATCGGTCTTGAAGCCAGATGCAGCATTCGGCCCTCGAGGTTCGCTCCGAACCTAGGCCTGCACGGCTAAGCTACGATTTATGCTTATGGCTAACGACGGGTTTCCCGCCCGGGCCGTTATTAGTTGGCGGGGGCCGCGGACGCCGCGGCCTGG
The DNA here is from genome assembly GCA_023445705.1 of Pseudomonadota bacterium. GTDB lineage: Bacteria > Pseudomonadota > Alphaproteobacteria > Caulobacterales > Caulobacteraceae > Phenylobacterium. The sequence continues at coordinate 6,538 of JAEXKM010000454.1, read as the reverse complement.
TCGGCCTGTTCGCAGCGCGTGGCGCAGGCATAGTCCACTGCCTTGGCGCCGCGGATCACCGTCACATTGCCTGACGGCGCGGCCACGACAACCTGCCGGTTCATCACCGTACGGCCAAGCTGGTCGATCACCACCAGGTTGGTCACCCCATAGCCCTTGCCCAGGATCACGGCCTTGCCCGAGTCGAGCACGCTCACGTCCGCGATGGCCGGATTGCCGATCAGCACGTCCCGCGTTCCCCGCGGCAGGGTGATCGGAACGCTCTGGTTGATCGGCGCCATGAGGGCCGGCGCGGCCTGTGCGGCGCCCGAAATCAGGCTCGCGGCGGCGAATATGGCTAACGGCAAGCGGCGCATGAGGCGGATTCCGGCTGGCTCTCGACGGCCGCAAGGTGGGCCGGAATGGTCAACAAAGCCTGAATTATCGTCTGCGGTCTACGCGCGACTCCTTGAAGGATAAAGGGGAATCGCCAGGCCGAATGCCTCGTGGTTAACCAATGTTTATAGTAAATATCTGTCAATCATAGGTATAGATTTGTTTATACATGACTATTTACTGCCAATTAAGTGAAGCTTGGCCATGATGTCCCTGCGTTTTCGGGGCAGGCAGACCAGCAGGTTTGAGGCCTCACCAGTCTGCTCGCCAACAAAAGGAGATCGAGCATGTCCAAGTTCGTTTCGCGTTTCATGAAAGACGAGTCCGGCGCGACCGCCATCGAATACGGCCTGATCGCTGCTCTGATCGCCGTCGTGCTTATCGGCGCCCTGCAACTGGTCGGCACCAACTTGAACGAAAAGTTCGGTGCGGTGAATGACGGCCTGACCGGCAAGACCACCGAAGAGTAAGTTCTCTGAACATCGGCCGCGGTGATGTAACCCGCTGCGGCCGATACTCTTCGGGAGGAGGCCGCTATGAGAGTTCATTTCGTGCGTTTCCTGCGGGAGCACAGTGGCGCGACGGCGATCGAGTACGCGTTGATCGCCAGCCTGATCGCCATGGTGTTGCTGCCGGCCATCGGCCCGGTGACCGACGCCTTGATCGGCGTGTTTCAGCAGCTTTCCACCGCCAGCCCTCAACCCTGATCCGCGGATCATCGACAAGCCGGGCAAAAGCCCCGGCTTCTCAATGCTCCGCCTTCGCTGGATCGTCCCAGCGGCGAACCTCAGTCCGGATATCTCCCGATGGTTTCGGCGTTCCAGTTCGCACTGCTTCTGGTCTTCCCAGTCATGGTCGTGATCGGTGCTCTGCGCGACCTGACCAGCTACACCATCCCAAACTGGATCTCCGCGGTTCTGATCCTGGCCTTCTTTCCGGCCGCGCTCGCCTGCGGATTGAAGCTGGATGAACTCGGCCTGCACCTCCTCGTCGGTGTCGCTGCACTCGCCGCCGGGATGGCGATGTTCGCCCTGCGCTGGATCGGGGGAGGGGACGCGAAGCTGTTCGCAGCCGCGGCTCTCTGGCTCGGCTGGCCGGCTATTCTATTCTACGGCCTGCAGACCGCGGTCGCCGGCGGCGCCTTGGCCGTCGCCTTGCTCAGCCTGCGCTCCCCGTTGCTGCGTCCCTATGTGCTGAGCGGCCCCGCCTGGTTCAGCCGACTGGCCGACCCAGAGGAGGCCGTTCCTTACGGCGTGGCGATCGCAGTCGGCGCACTGCTGGCTTTCCCGGCCTCGCCTCTGGCCCAGGTGGTGCTGGCTCACCTCTAGCTTGGCTTTAGAGCGCGTTAACCATGGCGGCCGCAGATAGGCCGCGGGGGCAAAAGGCCAGCCAAACGAATCACGCACGCCCGCGGATCGCGGGCGCGGCGAACGACACGCCCATGCGGAGCGCCGAGTAAGCGAACATGAGCCCGGCCCGTATCGCCATTCTCGTCGTCGCGGCCGTCGCGGCTCTCGGGCTCGCCTTCGTGGTTCGAGGCATGGTCACCCCCAAGCGGGCCGTCGTGGCCGAGGCTCCCGAAAAGCCCGTGGTGCAGGTGCTCGTCGCCAAACGCGACCTTCCCGTCGGCACGCGGCTGGGCGGCGCCGATCTCGGCTGGCAGCCCTGGCCCGCCGACGCCCTCAATCCCACGCTCGTCACCGACGGGGCCGCGCCGGCCCTGCCGGCCAAGATGCCGGACAAGGCGGTCCAGAAGGTTGCGCGCGTCGCCAACGACACCATCGCGCCGGGCAATGCGATGCAGGCCTTCGAGGGCGCCATCGTCAAGGAAGCCTTCGCGCAGGGCGAGCCGATGACCGCCCGCAAGGTGGTGCGCGCCGGCCAGAGCGGCTTCATGGCCGTGGTCCTTACGCCCGGCATGCGCGCGATGTCGGTGGCCATCAACGCCGAGAACGCGGCCGGCGGCTTTATTCTTCCCGGCGACCGGGTGGATGTCCTCCAGAGCCGCAAGTCCTCCGGCAATAGCGGCTCGGTGACCGAGGTTCTGATGCGCAATGTCCGGGTTCTCGCCATCGACCAGAAGGTTGATCCGGAGAAGGACGCCAGGACCATCGTCGGCGGCGTCGCCACCCTCGAAATCCCCGCCAGCGACATCGAGGTGATCGCCCGCGGCAAGGCCCAGGGCGTGATGCTGCTGGCCCTGCGCTCCTATGCCGATATCGGCGGCGGGCCCGGCCGGGGAGTCGCTGAGCGGGTGTCCGGAGTTCGTGTGTTCCGGGGCGGTCAAGCGGCGGAGGCCGGCAATCCATGATGTTCTTCGGTCGCAAGCTCATCGCCCTGGCCGCCGCCGCCTGCCTGCTTGGGCCTACGGCCGCCGCGGCCCAGGCGAGCGAGGCGCTCGCCCCGGCCATGGCCGCGGGCGTCTCGGCCCAGTCGGCGGTGGTGCGCGTGAACCTCGCCGGCGGGGCGGCCAGCCAATCGCTGTCCCTGCCGCTCGGCAAGTCGGCCGTCGTCGAACTGCCGGTAGATGCTCGCGATGTCCTGGTGACGAACCCGGCCGTGGCCGACGCCATGCTGCGTTCGCCTCGGCGGATCTTCATCCTCGGCCTCAAGAACGGCTCTACCGACGCCGTCTTCTTCGACGCCGCCGGCCGCCGCATCCTCTCGCTCGACATACGTGTCGATCAGGATCCCAACGCCGTCGCCCAGACCATCAATCGGGTGCTCCCGGGCGCCCAGGTCCGCGTCGACGCCATGAACGAGAGCCTGATCCTTTCGGGTCAGGTCGCCGATCTCGCCCAGGCCGACAAGGCCGTGCAGATCGCCCGCGCTGCGGTCGGAAAGCCCGAGCAGGTGGTCAACATGCTCAGCATCGCCGGCAAGGACCAGGTGATGCTGAAGGTCCGCATCGTCGAGATGCAGCGCAATGTCATCAAGCAGCTCGGCTTCAACCTCAACGCCGTGCTCGGCCAGTTGGGCGAGACCCAGTACGTCTGGGGCACCGCCGCCAGCTTCGCCGTCAACGGCGCGCTGCTGGGCGGGGTCAGCGGTGGCTGGCAGACCAACACGACCAAGCAACCGATCCTTCAGTTTCCTTGTACGTTCGACGCCAGCAAGATGTGCGACATGGTCGTGCGCGGGCCTGACCAGGCCTCCAACTGGGACACCGCGACCATCAAGGACACGGCCGGCAGTCCCGGCCTGAACAAGGGCGAGGCGACGCTCAAGGCCTTCGAGCGCGTGGGCCTCGTCCGCACCCTGGCCGAGCCGAACCTGTCGGCCATCTCCGGCGAGTCGGCCAAGTTCCTGGCCGGCGGCGAGTTCCCGATCCCGGTGTCCCGCGACAACGACGGGGTCTCCATCACCTTCAAGCCCTACGGCGTGGGCCTCGGCTTCACCCCCGTCGTTCTGTCGAACGGCCGCATCTCGCTCAAGGTTTCCACCGAGGTGTCGGAGCTGACCAGCCAGGGCGCGTTCTCCCTGGTGTCGGACTCGACCAACGCCCGGGTCACGGTGCCCGCGCTGACCGTCCGCCGGGCCGAGACGGTGGTGGAGCTCCCCTCCGGCGGCGCCATGATGATCGCCGGCCTGCTGCAGGAAAGCACCAAGCAGAACCTCGACGCCATCCCCGGCATGACCGCCATGCCGGTGCTCGGCAGCCTCTTCCGCTCACGTGACTTCCTCTCCGGCGAGACCGAGCTGGTGATCATCATCACCCCCTATCTGGTCGAGGCGACCTCGCCCGGACGCCTGCAGACGCCGGTGGACGGCCTGCGCGTCTCCGACGACGCCTCGACCCTCCTCCTGGGCGAGTTGACCCGAGCGTACAAAGCCACTCCGCCGGCTGGGGGCGGGCGCACCTATCAAGGGCCGTACGGCTACGTGATCGAATGAGCGCATCCCGTATCATCATCCCGCTGATGGCCTGCGCCGCCCTGGCGGCGTGTTCGGCGGCGCCGACGGCGACGTCCGACGCGGCCGCCCTGGCGCGCACGCCCACCGAGCTCTGGGCCAATCGCGTCACGGTCCAGCCGGACGAGATCCGCTTGGCGGTCCACGCCGACGGCCTCTCGGCCACCCAGCGCGAGGCCCTCGGCGCGTTCCTGGCCGACTGGCGCGCCACCGGCGGCGGACCCATCACCCTGCGTGCGCCCCTGGGCGGCGCCGATCCTGCGGCGGTCGGGCGGGCCACCGAAGGCGTGCGGCTTCAGCTCTCCGGCGGCGGCGTGGCGGCCTCGCAGATCACCCTGGCCAGCTACGACGCCGGCGGCGATCCGCTTGCGCCGCTTGTCGTCGGGCGCGAGCGTTACCGCGTGAACGTGCCTCGCTGCGGCCAGGAATGGACCAACATCACCCTGTCGGCGAACAACGAGGCCCAGCCCAATTTCGGCTGCGCCACCACCGCCAACATGGCCGCCCAGATCGCCAACCCGTCCGACCTGCTGGGCCCGGCCCCGGTCACCCCTGCCGACGCACAGCGCCGGGGCGTCGTGCTCGGCAAGTACCGCCTGGGCGAAAGCACCGCCTCCGAGAAGGACGAGAGCGCCACCGCCATCTCGACCGTGGTGCAGTGATGAAGCCGCGGGAAGATCGCGATCCCTTCGACCTCGAGTTCGACGCCGACGACGACTTCGGCCCGCCCGCCGCGACCGTGTCGCCCAAGCCGCCCGCCGAGGGCCGGTTCGACCAGCCGGAGCCTCAGCTTCCCGAGCCCCAGGCCGTCAGTGACTTTCCGTCCTTCGCGACGCTTCCGGGGCCGGACGCCGCGGGCGACCCGACCCCCGCGCCTGAGACGAACAACCCGGTCCACGAGATCATCGCCGGCGCGGAAGCGGCCTTCGGCGAGCCGGTGCTGCCGCGGATCTCGGTCCATATTTTCCCCGCCGAGGCTGCGACCGCCGAGTTCGCCGAGCGGGCCGCCGCCGACCGGCGGATGGAGCGCGGCGCTATCCGCATCCGCACCGGCGGCCTGGCCGCCGCGCTCGCGGCCTACCAGTCCGAGCCGACGCCCTCGCTGCTCATGGTCGAGAGCCTCGACCCGGCCCAGGTGCTGCTCGAGCAGCTAGACCGGCTGGCCGAGGTCTGCGATCCCGGCACCAAGGTCGTGGTGCTCGGCGCCACCAACGACATCGGCCTCTATCGCGAACTGATGCGCCGCGGGGTTTCCGAGTACCTCGTGCCGCCGATGAGCGCCCTGCTGCTGATCCGCACGGCGACCAGCCTCTACGCCGATCCCTCCGCGCCCTTCATTGGGCGCCAGGTGGCCTTCTGCGGCGCCAAGGGCGGGGCAGGGGCCTCGACCATCGCCCACAACGTCGCCTACGCGATCACCGAGCGGCTGCAGACCGGGGCGGTGCTGGTCGATCTCGACCTCGCCTTCGGCACCGCCGGCCTGGATTTCAACCAGGACCCGGCCCACGGCGTGGCCGACGCCCTGTCCCAGCCGGATCGCCTCGACCCGGTGCTGATGGACCGGATGATGGTTCGCTGCAGCGAGCGTCTTTCGCTCTTCACCGCCCCGGCCAGCCTGGAAGGCGACTACGACATCGCCTCGGAAGCCTTCGAGGAAGTCACCCAGAAGATCCGCAACACCGCGCCTTTCGTGGTCCTCGACTTGCCGCACGTTTGGACCGCCTGGAAGCGGAAGATACTGCTGACCTCGGACGATGTCGTGATCGTCGCCACGCCCGATCTCGCCTCGCTGCGCAACGCCAAGAACATGGTGGACCTGATCCGCCGGGCGCGTCCCAACGACGCCCCGCCGCGCCTGGTGCTGAACCAGGTCGGGGTTCCGGGCAGGCCCGAGATCCCGGTGAAGGACTTCGGCGAGGCGCTCGATCTCGAACCCGCCCTCTGCCTGCCCTTCGATCCCAAGCTGTTCGGCCTGGCCGCCAACAACGGCCAGATGATCGCCGAGGTCGGGCCCAAGTCCCGCTCGGCCGAAGGGCTCGACCATCTCGCCCAGCAGATCGCCCGGCGCGAACCCCCGGCGGTGCGCAAGGCGTCCCTGCTCTCGGGCCTCTTCAAGAAGAAGTAGATGTTCGGCAAGCGCCCCACTGCTGACGTCGCCGCGCCGCCGCGCCAGGCCCCGCCTCCGGGCGGCGAGCCGGCGCCCGCGAAGTCGCCGGCGCCTACGGCCGCGCCTGTCCAGACTGCTCCGCCT
>JAEXKM010000439.1 GCA_023445705.1 Pseudomonadota bacterium | reverse complement strand
GCCCGTAGCTGCGGGCGGCTGAGCGGCGGGGGTGGCCGAGGTGACACCCACGGCTGGCGGCGGACTGGCGGGCGGCGGCACCGGCATCCGGTTCATCTCGGCGGCGGCGGCGGCGCTGAGCTGCGAGAAGTCCTGGAACAACATGACCTGGACGAAGTCCACCGGAGCAGCGTCGGAAGCCAGAACCACGCGCCAGCGCCCATCGAGACCTTTGGCCACCACGCCGACCGGCAGGCCCCGGGGCAGCACGCCGCCGTCGCCGGAGGTGACGACGCGGTCGCCCTGTTTCACCGGATCCTGGCCGCGCAGGTATTCGAGCCGCGGATTGGGTCCGCCGTCGCCGGTCAGGATCGCACGGGCGTTGGTGCGGTCGATCATCACCGGAGTGCGCGAAGCTAGGTCCGTCAGCAGCAGAATGCGGCTGGCGCCGTCGGTGACACCGATGATCCGGCCGACGAGGCCGTTCTCGCTCAGCACCGGGTTGCCCGGCTTGACGCCCTTTTCGGAGCCGGCGTTGGCCAGGCGGGTGTTGGAGAACGGGCCCCTCGCTTCGCTGACGGTGCGCGCGGCGACCATGGGGATCGGCGGGTCGGTCTTCAGACCCAGCAGGGCCTTGTAGCGGTCGTTGGTCTCGCGAAGGTTCAGCGCCGTGGTCTGCCACTGGCGCATCTCGCGCAGCTCTTCCTTGAGCTGGCGATTTTCGGAGACGGCGAAGAAGTAGGCGCGGATGCCCTCGACGCCATCCCCGATCCAGCGGCCGGGTGTGGCCAGAACCCCCGTGACCGGGGCGGCGATGGCGTCGCCCATCTTGCGGGACGCGCCATAGGCCTCGGTCTGGAAGGTCTCCCGGCGATCCGAGAACAGCAGGGCCAGCGCCACCACGAGCGCGACAACGAGCGCTACCCCGGCCGTCCAGGCCAAGGGGACCTTCAGCTCGCCGAACGGATTCTCACGAAGCGCCACCTGAACCTGCTCACCCTAGAAGTGCAGCCCAGGGAACCGCCCCCAAGCCGCGACTCGCGCAAATTCTACGCCAGGGTGGACTCCAGAACGCCCTTCATCCACTTCGGATGTTCAAGAACCTTCCCGCAGCCCAGGGCGACGCAGGAAAGCGGGTCATCCGCCACCGTCACGGGCAGGCCGGTATGGTCGCGGATCTCGGCGTCGAGGCCGCGCAGCAGCGCACCGCCGCCGGTGAGCATGATGCCCTTGTCGGCGATGTCGGAGGCCAGTTCGGGCGGGGTCGCTTCCAGCGCCATCTTCACGGCGTCGACGATCTGGCCGACCGGTTCGGCGAGCGAGTCGGAAGCCTGCTTCTCGCTGATGCGCACCTCGCGCGGCACGCCCTGCATCAGGTCGCGGCCCTTGACTTCGATCGACAGGCCTTCGCCATCGGCCGGCGCGCGGGCAGTGCCGATTTCCTTCTTGATGCGCTCGGCGGTGGTTTCACCGATCAGGAGGTTATGGTTGCGGCGCATGTAGCTGATGATCGCCTCGTCCATCTTGTCGCCGCCGACGCGGACCGAACGCGAATAGACGATGCCCGAGAGCGAAAGGACGGCGACCTCGGTGGTGCCGCCGCCGATATCGACGACCATCGAGCCAGTCGGCTCATGGATCGGCAGGCCGGCGCCGATGGCCGCGGCCATCGGCTCATCAATCAGGCCGACGCGGCGACCGCCGGCGTTCAGGCAGGAGTCGTTGATGGCGCGGCGTTCGACCGCGGTGGCGCCCGACGGCACGCACACGATCACCTTCGGGTTCACGAAGCCCTTACGGTTGTGAACCTTGCGGATGAAGTACTTGATCATCTCCTCGGCGACTTCGAAGTCGGCGATGACGCCGTCGCGCATGGGACGGATCGCTTCCATGTGGCCGGGCGTACGGCCCAGCATCTGCTTGGCTTCGATGCCGACGGCATGGACGACCTTGCGGCCGCCGACGTTGCGCAGGGCGACGACGGAAGGCTCGTTCAGGACGATGCCTTTGCCCTTCATATAAATGAGGGTGTTGGCGGTGCCGAGATCGATGGCGATGTCGTTGGAAATAGCGCCGAAGAGGGACGAAAACATGCAGGGCCCTGGGGGATAGGAAGCGGAATTGGGGGTATGCGAAGCCCAGGCTGCCGACGCTCGGTTTCGATTTCCGAAACCAGGGGCGGCGTCAGCCTCCGCTTGCAGGACAGATGGTCCGTGTGCCCTGCCAGTCGGTTGATTTCAAGGCTTAATGACACGTCTGTGGTTTCGCGTCGCACGGGAAACTGTGGACACGCCCGAGGGCGCGTATGGGAGCGGGTGGATCGGGTATCAGACCGTCGGTGGAATAGGGGCGGAAATACGACATCTGAACCCGGTTTGGGCGAATTCGAAGTTCACTTCTCCCGCGAGCTCGCGCTCTACGGCGCCGCGGATGAAGCGCAGGCCAAAGCCGCGCCGGTCGGGTTCGCACACGGGAGGCCCCCTGCTCTCGCGCCATTCCAGGAGCAGGTTCTCGCCGTGGTGGGACCAGTGCAGCAGCAGCCGCCCTTGCGGCGTGGACAGGGCGCCGTACTTGGCCGCGTTGGTGGCAAGTTCATGCAGGACCATGGCGAAGGTGACCGACGCCCGGGTCGATAGCTGGACCTGCGGCCCCTCGCACAGAATCATGTCGCCGCCGCCATAGGGCGCGAGCACGCCGGCCGCCAGATCCCGGAGATCGGCCGCCTCCCACCGCCGCTCGGCCAGGCGATTGTGCGCGCTGGAAAGCGCCATGAGCCGCGCCTCGAAGGCCTGGCGCATGCCAGCCGGATCGCCGACGTCGTGGAAGCTGTGGGCCGCCAGGGACTGAACTGTCGCCAGAGTGTTCTTCACACGATGGTTCAGTTCGTCCAGCAGGGTCTTCTGCAAGTCCTCGGCGCGCTTTCGCTCGGTGATGTCGACAAGGATGTTGATGGCGCCGGCAAGTTCGCCGCCTGGCGCGAACAGCGGCGTCGGATAGGCCAGGACGGCGCCCTTGCTGCCGTCCGGCCGCTCAAAAATCGCCTCGGCGGCCGAGATCTGACGCCGCTCCTTCAGGGCCAGGGCCAGGGGGCAGCGATCGAGCGGCATCGGGGCGCCGTCGGGTTCATAGAGCTTGTACGAGCCGCACCACCGGTCCTTGCCGATGCGCGGCTCGCGTCCCCACAGCTCGACGGCCGCGGCGTTGAAGCCGAGCAGGACGCCGTCGGCGTCGGTCTGGCAGAGCGCCACGGGAGCCGCCTCCACCACCCGCCGCGACCAGCTCTGGCGGGCCCGCAGCATCTCGCGCGCTTGTCGCAGTTCGGTGACGTCCTGGAGGCAGTTCATCGCACCGATCAACAGGCCGTCGTCGTCAAAAAGCGGCTCTACATTGGCCAGGACGTGAACCCGGCGGCCGTCAGGCCGCACCATCACGACCTCACGATCCCTTACGGCCAGGCCGGTGGCGAGCGCCTCGGCGATCGGGGACTGAGCCAGGGTCATCGGCGCCCCGTCGGCGTGATAGGTGTGCGTGAACGCCCGAGGCGGGCGGCCGATCACCGGCTCCTCGTCCCACAACTCGCTCGCGCGGCGATTACAGAGCACCACGCCGCCGTGGCGGTCGCAGACATAGACTCCGACCGGCAAGCGACCGATCAGTCCCTCCCAGGACCGGAAAGCCTGTTCCAGCAAACGCCCTGCACTGTCGCCGATCGCGGCGAGCCCAGCCTCACCCATGGGGGCCTCCCCCAATTGGTCGCTTTTGATTGCGAACCGCGGCCTCAAATCTGCGGATCAAGGCGATTGTTCCGGCGAGTCGGTCGGATTGGCGACTCTAGGTTGGGGGTGTCGCAAATGGGTTACAGCCGGGTTCCGCCCGCGAGGCTAGGTTCGACAGCCCATTTCCGCCCCAGGCGAAGCTAGCAGATGTCATCCCGTCAGGCCGTCCTGGGCGTCGAGAACGCCGGTTTCTTCTTCGGGACGCACAAGGTGTTCGAAGGCGTTAGCTTCCAGCTGGACGGCGCGCGCACCGCCCTGGTCGGCGAGAACGGCGCGGGCAAGTCGACCCTCCTCAAGTGCCTGCTGGGCGAACTTCAGCTCATGGACGGACAGGTCGTCCGTTCGCGTGGATTGAAGATCGGTTATGTCCCACAGGAGACGCCGCCCGGCCTGGCCGACAAGAGCGTTCGAGCCGTGCTGGAGGCCGCCCTGCCCGTCACCGATGGCTCCGAGGACTGGAAGATCGACGTCATGCTGGACGAGATCGGCGTGGCGTACGAGACCGCGCAACAGCTCTTCGGCTCGCTGAGCGGCGGCTGGCAGAGGCTGTTGCTGATCGCCGCGGCCGCGCGGCTGTCCGAGCCGGACCTGCTGATCCTCGACGAACCGACCAACCACCTCGACCTGTCGAACATCAACACCCTGGAGACCTGGCTCGACCAGGACGACCGGCTGCCGATGCTGATCGTCAGCCACGACCGCGCCTTCCTGCAGCGCACCACGACCAGGACCCTGTTCCTGCGGTCGGACGGGGCGCACAGTTTCAAGGTCCCGTTCGTAGAGGCACGAGAAGCGCTGCTGCAGCGGGACGCCGCCGACGCTGTGCGCCGCCAGTTGGAAGGCAAGGAGATCGAGCGGCTGCAGAAAGTCGCCGCCCGATATCGCGTGTGGGGCGTGAAGAACGACGCCTTCCACAAGCGCGCCAAGGCCACCGAGAAGCGGATCGAGCGGATCGAGGCCGACCGCACCAGCGCCTATGCCGGGCGCGAGCGGCGGCTGGAGCTGAACGATGGAGAGATGGACGCCAAGGTCGCGCTGCGCGTGCGCGACTATGCCGTCCAGACTCCCGACGGATCGCGCAAGCTGTTCGCCATCGACCGGTTGAACCTGGCCAGGGGCGACCGGATTGCTCTGCTGGGCGTCAACGGTTCTGGCAAATCGACCCTGCTGTCGCTGCTGGCCCAGGCCTTCGATCCGGCGCAGGAGCATTACGACGGCCAGGCGCCGATCAGCTTCAATCCGCAGAGCCGGCTGGTCTATTTCGACCAGCGGATGGCCGACCTGCCGCTGAAGACCAGTCTGCTGGACTACGTCACCGCCGCGGAGGGCGCGACCGACCGCGACGCCAACGCCCTGCTCGCCAAGGCCGGCTTCGCCCACACGCGGATCAAGGGCCCGATCGGTGACCTGAGCTATGGCGAGCGGGCGCGGCTGGTGTTCCTGCGGATGAAACTGGCCAAGCCTAACCTTTATCTGCTGGACGAACCGACCAACCACCTGGACATTGAGGGCCAGGAAGCGCTCGAGGCCCAGCTCGACGGGTCGGAGAACGCCTGCATCTTCGTATCCCACGACCGCCACTTCACGCGCAGCGCCGCAACCCGGTTCCTGGAAATCCGCAAAGGCCGGCTGGTGGAGGTCGAGGACGCGGAAGCCTTCTTCGCGGCCCAATAGGCGAAGCCGGCGAAGCGCATTAGGGTCGCGGCCATGCAGAACATCATCACCTGGGCGGGCCGGATCGGCCTGGTCGTCGTCTTGGCCTTTTGCGTGCACGGGGCCCTGGACCCGCACTACAACGCCCGCAGGTGGGCGCCGCCGGCGGATGCGATGATGCACATCATCTACGGCTACCTGCTGACGGTGCTGTCGGTGGTCGCCCTGCCGCGGGTGAAGCCCTGGACGATCGGCGGGGTGTTCATCGCCCTGGGCGTCGGCCTGGAAGCGGGTCAGGCGCTGGGCTGGATTTCCGGTACATTCCAGGTCAAGGACCTGGCCGCGAACCTGGGCGGCGTCGTAGCCGCCCTGATCCCCTTCGCCCTGGCCAAGCGCAAGGCGCGCTAGCGTAGCACCGCAAATCCGTACTTCTTGAAGATCGCTCCCGCGCGCGGCCCGCGCATGAAGGCCAGGAACTTGGCGGCGTCTGGGTTCTTCGAACTGGCGACGATCGCGGCGGGGTAGACGATCGGCGGATGGGTGTCGGCCGGGAAGAGGCCGACGATCCGGACCCGCGGCTCCACCATCGCGTCGGTGTCGTAGACGACGCCAAGCGGGCTCTCGCCGCGCGCCACGAACTGCAGGGCCGAGCGGACGTTCTCGGCCGAGGCGAGCTTGCCTGAGACGCTGTTCCATACGCCGAGCGCGCTCAGCGAGGCGCGGCCGTACTTGCCCGCCGGCACGTCCGGACCGGCCAGGGCCAACCGCCCGGAGCCCAGCGCCTTGGCGAGCGGCATGCCGCGGGCGATCTTGAGGTTCACCTTGGAATCGGCCGGCGCGATCAGGGCGAGCCGATTGGTCAGCAGGTCGCGGCGGCTCGACGCCACGATCAGGCGGCGTTGGGCCAGATAGTCCATCCAGTCGCTGTCGGCCGAAACGAAGATGTCGGCGGGCGCGCCCTGCTCGATCTGCCGAGCGATGACCGACGAGGCCGCGTAGGAGAAGCGCGCCTCGCCCCCGGTCTTGGCGTATTCAGCGCCCACTTCGTCGAGCGCATTCTTCAGGGAGGCCGCGCCGAACACGGTGACCGGGGCGGCGTGCGCCGCCGCCGTCAGCAGTAGCGAGGCCAGTAAGGCGGTGGCGCAACGGACGAGTTTCACCGGCTGCCCCTAATGATGCGCCGCGCCACTGGGCTTGGTCGTCGTCATGCGGATCACCTCGATCTTCTCAATCATGCGGGCCGAACGCGCCGGCCGCAGGTCGCCGGCGGCGACGATCCGAAAGGGGCCCTCGTCCGCCTTCAGCGGCGCGCCATTGGCGCGGTCGACCAGGATGATCCTGTCGGCGCGGGTCCCAGGATCGGTCTCGGCGAGGCCGAAGACCACCTGATAGCCGTCCTTGGCGGTGACGCGAACGACGGTGGCGAGTTCGCGGCCGTGGACTGCCTTGCCGACCGCCGCCCCAACGCGGGCCAGAACCTGATCCAGCGGCACGCCTTCGAAGGTCGAGGTCTTGCCGTGGTGAGTGGCCGTTACGGTGACGTGGGGCATGGCCGCGACGTCGGCGGCCGAAAGGGTGGCCGCCTGTCCGTCTGGCCCCTGCAGCGCAAGGCTCTGGGCGAACGCAGGCGTCGCGATGGCGGCGGCGAGCGCCAAGCCGAGGAGATGTTTCATGCAATCCCTATTCAACCGCGAGGATGACGTGCGGAGCCTTGATCAGGGCGAGCACAGGCTCGCCAGCGCCCAGGCCCATGGCCTCGGCGCTCTCCTTGGTGATGGTGGCGGTCAGGGTCTTGCCATCAGCCAGCGACAGGGTGATCTCGCTGCTTACCGCGCCGTCTTCCCGTGACAGGACCTTGCCCGAGAGCTGGTTACGGGCGGAGGTCACGAGCCCCTCGCCCTTGGCCAGCACCACGAAGCTCGACTTGATGAGGGCGACGGCGGGCCTGCCGACCGCAAGGCCGAGCTCTTCAACGCTTTGCCGGGTGACGACCGAGACGATCTGCACTCCGGGCGCGACCTGCAGCGTCACTTCGGAATTCACCGCGCCGGTTTCGACCCGGCTGACGAGGCCGCGAAGCGCATTTCGCGCACTGGTCTTCATGCCCAAGCTCCAGAAGATGTCGCCAAGACCACCATCGTCCAGCCGCGCCTCGAGCCGCATCAGGGTCTCGCCTAGCTCGGCCTCGACTTTTCGGAAGGCGGCGATGACGGCAAGGCCGCGGGACGTCACCACGGCGGCTCCCCCTGCCTTTCCCCCGGCCTGCGCCTCGATCAGCGGCGCGTCGAACAGATTGTTGAGCGCCTGCACGCCGTCCCACGCGCCCTTGTAGCTGAGGCCCATCTGCTTGGCGGCGGCAGAGATCGAGCCGAGCTCGGCGACGGCCTTCAGGAGCGCGACACGATCGGCCCCCACGCGGCTGGCGCCGCGGCGAAGGAAGAAGGCCGCGTCGAGATGACCGTCGGCGCTCATGCTCAGAGCCTCATGCGAAGGTCGACGAAGAAGCTCCTGCCCTCTTCGGGGAAGCCGTCGACGAGCTGATAGTCCTGGTCGAACAGATTGCGCGCGCCGACGAGGAAGTCGATCTTGGGCGTGACCGCCCACTCGACCGAGAGGTTGGCCAACACGTAGTCGCCGGTCTTGTAGTAGCGCGGCGGATTGACGAGCGAACTGGAAGTCACCGTCCAGCGGTTGCTGGCGGCCTCGAAGCTGGGGGTGATGCGCACGGTGTCGGTCACCTGCCAGTCCGCATAGGCGAAAAGCTTTTGGTCGGGCACGCCCTGCGGCCGGAAGGCTGGATTGGTCGGATCTGTCAGATCGCGCTTGATGTAGGTGTAAGCGCCGCCAAGGCGGAGCTGGTCGGTGATGTCGGCAGTCACCGAGAGCTCGGCGCCATAGTACTCGCCATCGCCAGCATTACGCGTCTGGGTGACTAGGCCGAAGGGCGGGCCAAGCTGCACCGGGATCTGGATCAGCGCATCCTCGATATCGCTGTAGAACAGGGCCCCCGACAGGCTGACCCGCGAAATCTGTGTCTCCCCGCCGATCTCGAAGCTGGTCGCACGCTCGGGCTTCACGTCCGGGTTCGGGACCACCGTGCCGAAGCGGGAGCTGAAGCGCTCGAAGATCGTCGGGAAACGCGTGCGCGAGGAGACGCTGGCGTGCAAGGCGCTGGCGTCTGAAACACGCCAGCGCAGGGCGCCCTGCCAGTTCCAGGCGTCGTCGTCGGTGAGCGGATAGAAGACGAACTGGTTGGAGTTGAAGTCCTCGGCCCGGATCAGGTGACGCCAGTCGTAGGAGCCGCCGAGCACTAGGTCCACGCTATCGCCGAGCTTCAGCGTGTCCTCGATCGCGAAGGAGCCGGTCGCCTCGGTGGTCGTCTGGCGCGGCTCGACCGACGGCGGCGCGAAGCTCTGCTGCCACTCGACGTGCCGGTCCTTCCGATAATAGGCGGCGACCTTGAGGGTGTTGTTGTCAGTGACGTTCACCCCGAGTTCGACGTTCCCGCCGTAGGCCTCGTCGTCATAGTACGAGCGGAAGGCGCGGCCGAGGGTCTGGGTCGTCTGGGACGCGTTGTCGTACGAGTAGAGGCCGTTGGAGAAGGTGTTGCGATAGAGGCGCGTCTTTACATAGGCCCGCGCGCCAAGCTGGGTGTGCGAGAGGAAGGCCAGGCTGTCGATGTCCCAGTACGGCCAGTCCCAGTAGCGCGTGCTGGCCGTGTCGCTGACGTGATAGGGCGCGTTCTTGCCGCCCTCCTGACGGATGTAGTTGATGGAGTACTCGTCGGTGTCATTGGGGGTCAGCCCCGCCTTGATGTTGACCCGCCAGTCCTCGGTGTCGGAATTGCCCCGCTTGCCGCCATCCTCGAGCGCGGTCGGCGTGAAGTCGTCGGAGAGGCGGAAGTAGTCGCGCTCGGACTTGGCGCCGCTGATCTGGACGTAGAACTTGTCCTGGCGGGTGCCGAGCAGGCCGGAGACGGTGTAGCCGTTGAATGAGCCCTTGCCGTCCAGGGAGCCGTTCATCCTCACCTCGGCGTCTAGTTCGCTGGAGGGTTTGCGGGTGACGAGGTTGATAGCGCCGCCCAGGCCGCCGGGACCGTCGAGCACGGAGACATAGCCCTTCGAGACCTGGATCTGGGAGAGGTCAGCAGTCAGGAAGCGCGCAAAGTCGATCCGGTTGTCGGCCGGCAGGAAGACCCGCACGCCGTCGATGGAGAGCGTCGTCTGAAAGCGGTCGAAGCCACGGACGTAGACCAGACGCTCATTCCGCGAGCCTCCCGAGTTGCCCGATACGGCGCCCGGCACGAGATCCAGGGCCTGGTCTACGGTCGTCCTGTCGAACCGCCGCAGTTCCTCAGCACCGACAACCGAGCCGCCGATCAGCTCTCCTGTGCGCGCACGCGCGGTCACCTGGAGTTCGCCCAGGGTGTAGACCCCGTCCGCCGGAGCCGCCGCGGCCAAGGCGGGGATCGCGGCGGTCGTAGCAAGCAGGATAACCAGAAGTCGCAATGAGCCCGTCCCCAAACACCGTTATGAAGACATAGTTCATAACGCGACTCATCAGCAGGCGGCAAGCACAGCTCGGCCCTAGAGACTCAGCCCAAGGCGGTCATCACGACGCCGATGGCCGTGGCCAGTCCTCCGAACATCTGGCGCGGGGAGAGCTTTTCCTTGAACAGTCGCCGGCCGGCGGCGGCTGCGATCGGGGCCTCGATGACGCCCACAGCGCGCACGGCGCCCGCAGGCGCCATGGCCAGGGCTGCGAACCAGCAGGCCGACGCCGCCGCACCGAAGAAGCCGGCGCCCAGCGACTGCCGCCACGACGCCATCACCGCGCGCAGCGCGGCTGGACGGGTAAGCCCCAGGAAGATCAACAGGCCCAAGGACTGGAGCGTCTGGGCGACACAGACCGAGGCCGTCGCAGCATAGATCGGGTGAGCCGGATCAAGCGCGACGCCAGCCTGACGATAGGCGTTGAGGGTCACCCCGAAGGCGAGCCCCGAAGCCAGGCCGAACAGCGCGCCACGGCCGGCGCCCTTTTCGGCGTCGGCCTTCGGCCAGGACAGGATGGCCAGGCCGACGGTCGTGGCCGCCACCCCCACCCAAGCGCGCGGGCCCAGGTGATCGCCAACCAACAGCCCCATTAGCGCCGCCAGCGGCAGGGACGATTGCTGCATGAAGGTCGCCACCGCAAACCCGGAACGGCGCATGGCGACCAGCAGAGCCGCAGTCGCCGCCACCTGGCCGGCGGCGCCGCTCGCCACCGCCAGGGCGAACCTCCAGGAAAATTGCGGCGCGGCGTCCGGCGTCGCAAACGCCACCGCCGCAAAGATGGCCAGGGCGAACGGCAGGCCGAACAGGAAGCGCACCAGCGTGGCGCCCCACGGCCCGGCGTCGCCGATCAGTCCGCGCTGCAGCGCGTTACGCGCGACCTGCAACGGCGCGGCCGCCGCGGTCAGAACGATCCAGAGCATGATTCAAAGCACGGCCGCGCCCGCGGCCGCTCCAGGCTTGGCGGCGCGCCAAGCGCCGCGTGCGCGATAGCGCGCAACATTCAGGGGACCCGGTCTTCGGCCTGTAGCCGAAACCGGGGCGGACACGGCGAAAGCTTGAGCCCTAGAACCCGGACGCGATCGCGTCGGGCGCGCTCTTTTCCTTGCGGGCGAAGAGGTTGTTGAGCGCGTTCACGTAGGCCTTGGCCGAAGCGGTCAAGGTGTCGGTGTCCGCAGCCTGGCCGGTGGCGATACGGCCATCTTCCTCAAGCCGGACGGAGACCTGGGCCTGGGCGTCGGTGCCCTCGGTGACCGCATGGACCTGGAACAGGCGCAGGATCGCAGTGTGGGGAACGACCTCGTGGATCGCGTTGAACACCGCGTCCACCGGGCCATCGCCGGTCGCCTTGGCCGAACGCTCGTCGCCGTCGACGGTGACGGTCAGGTCGGCTTCCTGCGGACCGTCGGTGCCGGCGATCACGCGCAGATGCTTGACCTGGATGCGGTCGGCCCCGGAGGCCAGGGCGTCATCGACCAGCGCCACGATATCGTCGTCGAAAACGTGCTTCTTCTTGTCGGCCAGATCCTTGAAGCGCTGGAAGGCCTCGTTCAGGGCGTTTTGGCCCAGCTCGTAGCCCAGTTCCTTCAGCTTCTCACGGAAGCCGGCGCGGCCGGCATGCTTACCCATGACCAGGTTCGAGGCGCCCTGCCCGACAGTCTCCGGGCTCATGATCTCGTAGGTGCCGCGATCCTTCAGCATCCCATCCTGGTGGATGCCGCTCTCGTGTGCGAAGGCGTTCTTACCGACGATGGCCTTGTTGAACTGGACCGGGAAGCCGGTGATGGCCGAGACGTAGCGGCTGGCGCGGGTGATGTGCTGGGTTTCGATGCCCGTGTGGAAGGGCAAGGCGTCGCCGCGGACCTTCAGGGCCATGACGACCTCTTCCAGGGCCGCATTCCCGGCGCGCTCGCCGATGCCGTTGATGGCGACTTCGATCTGACGCGCGCCGCCCTGGACGCCGGCCAGGCTGTTGGCCACGGCCAGGCCCAGGTCGTTGTGGCAGTGGGTCGAGAAGATCACCTCGTCGGCACCGGGCACGTTGGCGATCAGGTCGCGGAAGATGTCCGCATATTCCGACGGATAGGTGTAGCCGACGGTGTCGGGGATGTTGATGGTCCTGGCCCCGGCGCGGATCGCGGCCTCGACGCAGCGGCGCAGGAACTCCTGCTCGGTGCGGGTGGCGTCCTGAGCCGACCATTCCACGTCGTCGCAGAAGTTGCGCGCGTGGGTCACCGACTTGGTGATCATTTCCAGGATGTCTTCCTGGCTGGCCTTCAGAATGTGGTCGCGGTGGCTGGGACTGGTGGACAGGAAGGTGTGGATGCGGCCGCGCTTGGCCGGGCGGATGGCCTCGGCGCAGCGTTCAATGTCGACCATGCCCGCACGGGCCAGACCGCAGATCGTGCTTTCGGTGACGATCTTCGAGATTTCGCGAACCGCCTCGAAGTCGCCGTTCGAGGCGATCGGGAAGCCGGCCTCGATGACATCGACCCGCATGTCCTCGAGGATCTTCGCCAGCTCCAGCTTCTCGTCCAGCGACATCGAGGCGCCGGGCGACTGCTCGCCATCGCGCATGGTGGTGTCGAAGACGACTACGCGATCACGCGAATCGCGGGCGGCGGCGTCAGAAATGTTGGTCATTTTGCGAACTCTCTTCGCGGGGCGTTATTGGGCGGGTCGGGTTGCGGATTGTCCCCTGAGCGCCCCGGCCGCGAAGATGCGCAGCCTAAAAGGTCGCCCAGGGGCGGCTAAGCCCCAGGTCAAGAAGAAGCAGGCTGGTGTGCTGCATACGCATGGTGCGCTGTGTACCCAAACGGCGTTTGAGCCGCAAGACTATTGCGCAAAAACGGCGATATCCGGGCCTGGACGCAAGAAGTTGCCGCGACCCTAGTCCTCGCGCGGCCCGCTGATCGCATCCTCGCGCGACTTCAGCCACTTGCGGGCGAACAAGCCGATGCCGATCCACACGGCGACGATCAGCGCCAGGCCAACCAGATGCTCGCCGCCCTCCCCCTTGAGGATCTGGACGATGGAATTGCCCGCAAAGGCTGTAAGCACGATCTTCGGAATGATGCCGATGGCGGTGCCCAGGGCGAAGTCGCGCATTCGCATCGGGGTGACGCCAGCGGCCATGTTGACGACGATGAAGGGCGCCGACGGCACCAGCCGTACGATCAGGCTGGCCAGGAAGCCGTTCCGGCCGACGAGATCCATGAACCGCTGCATGCTCTCGCCCGAGAGCGTCTTCAGGGTCCGCGCCCCGGCCGCCCGTCCGAGATAGAAGCCGACCATGGCCGACACCATGGTGCCGATCCAGCTATAGGCGAACCCGGTCCAGGCCCCGAAGGCCACGACGGCGGCGGCGATCAGCACGAACTGCGGCACGCCCACGAAAGCCAGGATCGCAAAGGAGAGCGCCGCGACGGGCAGCGCCCACGGGCCGTCGGCCGCCAGCCCCAGCCAGCGCTCCACGGTCGCTTCGCCATTGAAGCCGAGCACCTGGGCGCCGAACAGGAAGACGACCCCGACGCCGCCGAACAGGACGAAGGACACGAGGAGCGTCCGCCAAGCCTTGGCGTCCATCTCGTAGAGGAAGCGTAGAATGCGACGCATCGCTCATCCCGTCGCCTGTTCGCGCGATGGGGTCAAGGCGCTGGCGCTTGCGTCACAGCGTCGGTTGCTGGAACTTACCACGCAATCCAACATTGAGAGGCCCTCATGAGAGTTCGCTTCCGCCTTGCTGCGTCCCTGTTGGCGACGGTCAGCGCGACCCTCGCCTGGCCCGCGGCAGCGGCGGAGAGTGACGACTGGAGCGTCACCATCAGTCCGTACGTGTGGCCCGCTTCACTCGACGGCGGCATGGAACTGGCGGGCTTCAGAACCCCAGTCGATGTTCCATTCTCGGAGACCTTCGAGAACTTGGACTTCTCCCTGTCGGGTGACGTGGAGGTTCGCAAAGGGCGGTGGGGCCTGCTCTTCGACGGGCAGTACGTTAAAACCAGCCGGGAGAAGGAGGTCTTCTCGCAGGACCTCGGCCTTGGCGTCACGAAGGCCCACGCCCAGGGCGCGATCTCTTACCGCATCTATGACTCGCCGCAGGGCGGCGAGACGGCGACGGGGTCGCCTCGCGCCTTCACGATCGACCCGATGATCGGCATACGCTGGACCAAGTTAAAGGCCGAGACGGAGGTTCTAGGCCTGGAGCTCTCCAAAAAGGCCGAATGGACCGAGCCATTCGTCGGCGTGCAATCGAGTTGGGACATCAGCCGCCGCTGGAACGTTTCGGGCGCCGCCGATGTGGGCGGCTTCGGAATCGACAGTAAGAAGAGCGCCAACGCCCAGGCCTTCCTGGGGTACCGGACCTACCTGTTCCAGCAACCGAGCATGCTGAAGGTCGGCTATCGCGCCTTCTACCAGAGGTACGAAACCGGCGACTTCACCGGCCAGACCTTCCGATGGAGCGTGACCCAGCAAGGCCCGGTCGTCGGACTCTCCATGACCTTTTAGGAACCGGGCAAGCCCAGGAACTTGAACGGCGGCGCTTCCTTGAAGTCTGCCAGGGCGTCGCCCGCATAGACATTGCGCTGGTCCTTGCCCAGGTCGAGCCGCAGCACCTTGGCGCCCGGCGAAAAGTCGACCTTCTTCAGGTCCACCCAGAAGGTGTTCGGGGTCAGGGCGGACTCGAAGAAGTATAGCTTTCGCTTGTGATCGGCGACCGTCCGCCAGCGCGTCGAGGAGATGTTCGGTTCGTCTGGCGTCGTAATGCCGAACGGCACCGAGACGTTGCGGATCACGCTGAATACGCTGGCCAGGGCCGTCACTGGGTCCTCGCTCTTGGGGATAGCGTTCACATAGAACGAGGCCCGGGCGAAGCGGTCGGCCGAACGGTTGGTCCCGGGCAGGAAGGTCACGCCGCCGATCTGCTTCCAGTAGGAGGCGAGCGCGAGCTGCTCCTCGAAGATCGGGGAATTGGTCATCACCTGGTACTGGCGGCCGTGGTGGATGACCTGCTTGCCGCCGATATATTCGATGATGGCGCTGTCGCCGGTGGCGTCGGAGATCGAGAGGTGAAGGGTGGTCAGTCGCTCCTTCTCGCCGGGCACGCTATCGGTGACGATGGTGAAGGGCTCCTTCTCGAGCGCGCTCACCGCCTCCTGCACGGTGGCGAAGTTGTCGAGCACGTACTGCGCCCAAGCGGCGATGGTGAGGCCCGGCTTGGAGTCCTTGCCGAAGGTCGGATACTGCGACTCCACCAGCCAAAGCAGATTGGCCATCAAGCCGGCTTCGTTCATGCCGTCGGTCGTCGAGACCTCATAGCCAGTGGCGACGACGCTGCCGTATTTCGAAGTCCACTTGATTGAGTTCGAGCCGGCCTGTCCCTTGCGGGCCATGCCGCGGGGCAGGACATAGAGGTTCGTCTGTATATCCAGCTTCCAGTCCATGGATCGAGCCGTGATCACGTCGTCGTTGGCGCCGTGATAGACGAGACGCGTGCACGCGCTGGCGGCCACGGGCGCCAAGGCCATGGCTGTCGCGGCGACCAGCGCCGGAAGGACTGAAAGCACGGTTTTAGACATGGGTTCTCCTCGATCGCTGACGATACGAGCTTGCCCTGCCCCCAAGCCCTGTCGCTACCCTGAGCTTCACCTGTGACAAAGGCAACCGCGCGAACCCTTGCCACGAACCGCTATATACCATAGGGGGGTATAGTATGGGACATTTGACGACCGACTCCGACGCGTTGCTGAAACGAGTCCGCCGCATCGCCGGCCAGGTCGGCGCGATTGAGCGCGCGATCGAAGGCCACGCCGAGTGCGGCGCCATCCTTCACCTGATCGCGGCGACCCGCGGCGCCATCAACGGACTACTGGACGAAGTCGTTGAGGATCACATCCACGAGCACCTGGCCCGACCAGGTCTCACGGACGCCGAACGCGCCCAAGGCGCCCAGGAAGTGATCGAAGCCTTTCGCCGTTATTCAAAGTAGCCGCCATGACGACTTCAGCAGACATCCACGCCTTCACGCACGACCACGTGTTCCTGGGCGCCGACCACGACCGCAATACGCGCCGGACGCTGTGGGTCGTGGGCCTTACGGCCCTGATGATGATCGTGGAGATCGGAGCCGGATACTGGTCCGGCTCGATGGCGCTGCTGGCGGACGGCTTCCACATGGCGACACACGCCGGCGCGCTCGGGGTCGCAGCCGCGGCCTATGTCTATGCCCGCCGGCACGCGGCCAACCGCCGCTTCAGCTTCGGCACCGGCAAGGTGGGCGATCTTGCAGGCTTCGCCTCGGCCCTGGTCCTGGCGATGATCGCCCTCGGCATAGGGGTCGAGTCCGTGCGCCGGCTGTTCGAACCGGCCACGGTGGCGTTCGGCGAAGCCACGATCGTAGCCGTCGTCGGTCTGGCGGTGAACCTGGCGAGCGCAGCCCTGCTGGGCGCGGGGCATCACCACCACGGGCACGGGCATCACGGCCACGGCCATGATCATGCTCACCACGATCACGATCACAGCCATCACGATCACGACCATGGCCACCACGATCATGCGGGCCACGGGCGCGACAACAATCTGCGCTCAGCCTACATGCACGTGCTGGCCGACGCCCTCACCTCGGTCCTCGCCATCGTGGCGTTGCTGGCCGGCTGGTTCCTCGGCTGGACCTGGCTCGACCCGGCCATGGGGATCGTCGGCGCGCTGGTGATCGCCCGCTGGTCGTGGGGCCTCATGCGCGACACCGCCGCGATCCTGCTGGACACCACCGACGACCAGGTCGCGCAGGAAGTGCGTGAGCTGGTCGAGCAGCCCGGCGACGCCAGGATCACCGACCTGCACGTCTGGCGCATCGGCCCGGAGGCGCACGCCGCCATCGTCAGCGTCGTCGGCCTAGCCAGCGCCGACGATGTGCGAGCCCGGCTCATTCCGGTGCACGAGCTTCGCCACCTGACAGTCGAGTCCCGTTAAGGCGGGCAGCGCACCAGGGCGACGGGTCCGCTCCAGGGGCCGCCGTCGACGGTCATGGTCTGCGCTGGGCCGACCCCCGCGAAGGACAGGGTGAAGCTCTTCAGCTCAGGCGGCGCCTGGGCGGCGCATTGGGCGTCGATGGCATACCCGTCCGGACGCTGGGTGACCTTCTTGAACTGGCAGGACACTTCGCCGGCGGTGCCGAGACTGTCCTTCCTGAACTCCCATCCGCCCGTCTGGCATCCGGCCAGGGAGACCGCCCAGCGTCCGACATAGTCCGGCGTGTTCGCGGTCGGCGGCGTCACCGCGGCAGACGCGGCGGGGCGCGCCGGGGCGGCAGGCGGCCTTTCTTCGCTACAGCCGGCCACCAGTGCCGCAGCCGCAGACGCCAGGGCGAGCGCCCATCGATGCGTCTCAGGCTTCACGGACGCCGGCCTCGATGTTGTTGCCGTCGGGATCGAGCAGAAACGCCGCATAGTAATTCTCCCGCCGCAAGCCCGGCCCGCCATTGTCCCGCCCGCCAGAGGCGAGGCCGGCGGCGTGGAACGCCTCGACCATCGCCCGATCGGCGGCGATGAAGGCGTAGTGAGCGGGGGAGACGCTTGGCTGCGACTCCGGCGTCCAGAAGGTGGGTCGCCCCTCGCCGATATAGACGAAGCCGATCGGACGGGTCGGGTTCATCAGGATGAAGGCCGTCGGCTGCTCCTCGACGACGGCGAAGCCCAGGGGCTTCATGGCCCCCTCGTAGAACCGGCGCGCCGCCGCAAGATCGCGCACGATGAAGCCGAAATGATCGAGCATATGCGGTCCTCGCCTGTGGTTCTGGGGAAACGAGCCCCCACAATCGCCGTTCCACGCGCGAGGCGGGTTTGCCTTTGCCCGCCCTTCGGCTAAACCGCGCGCGTTTTCCTTCTTAAACCTGTTCCGGGAGTCTGCCCGCCATGTCGCTTGAATCCGCCGCGCTCGCCCGCGTGAAGCCGTCCGCCACCCTGGCGGCTGACGCGAAAGCACGTGAGCTGAAAGCGCAGGGCCGGAACGTGATTTCCCTGGCCGCGGGCGAGCCCGACTTCGATACGCCGGACAACATCAAGGAAGCCGCCATCAAGGCGATCCGCGACGGCAAGACGAAGTACACCAATGTCGACGGCATTCCCGAGCTGAAGGAGGCCATCGTCGCCAAGTTCCAGCGCGAGAACGGCCTTTCCTACAAGACCAGCCAGGTGAACGTGTCGCCCGGCGGCAAGCCGGTCATCTGGAACGCGATGATCTCGACCCTAAACCCGGGCGACGAGGTGATCATCCCGACCCCGTACTGGGTGAGCTATTGGGACATCGTTCTGCTGGCCGGCGGCACGCCCAAGGCTGTCGCCACCTCGGACGCCACCGGCTTCAAGCTGCAGCCGGCGGATCTCGAAGCGGCGATCACGCCCAAGACCAAGTGGGTCTTCCTGAACTCCCCGTCCAACCCCTCGGGCGCGGCCTACACCAAGGAAGAACTGCGCGGCATCGCGGACGTCCTGCTGCGCCATCCGCATGTCTGGATCCTGACCGACGACATGTACGAGCACCTGGTGTTCGGCGACTTCCAGTTCTGGACGATCGCCCAGGTCGAACCGGCGCTCTACGACCGCACCCTGACCATGAACGGCGTCTCCAAGGCCTATGCCATGACCGGTTGGCGGATCGGCTATGCGGCCGGCCCCGAGACCTTGATCAAGTCGATGGCCAAGGTGATGAGCCAGACGACCTCCAACCCCTCGTCCATCTCGCAGTGGGCGGCGGTCGAGGCGCTGAACGGCACCCAGGAGTTCATCAAGCCGAACGCCAAGCTGTTCGAAGGCCGTCGCGACCTGGTGGTCTCGATGCTGAACCAGGCCAACGGCATCGCCTGCCCCACTCCGGAGGGCGCCTTCTACGTCTATCCGTCGGTGGAAAAGCTGCTGGGCAAGACCAGCCCGTCCGGCAAGGTGATCGGCAACGACCAAGACTTCGCGGTCGAACTGCTGGAGCAGGAAGGCGTCTCGGTGGTGTTTGGCGCGGCCTTCGGCCTCTCGCCGTTCTTCCGCATCAGCTACGCAACCTCCAACGCGGTGCTCGAAGACGCCTGCGCCCGCATCCAACGCTTCTGCGCGAACCTGAAGTGATGGACCCTGCGGCGCGGCGGCTGCTCGCCGCGGACATAGACGCAGCCGCGCGCCTGACTGGGGACTTCGTGCTCCGGTCGGGCGCGCGCGCCACCGAGTATTTCGACAAGTATCGCTTCGAGGCCGATCCGCTGCTCCTACGACGGGTGGCCGAGGCGATGCTGCCGCTCGTGCCCGCCGACGCAGAGGTCCTCGCCGGCGTCGAACTCGGCGGAGTGCCGATCGCGACCGCGATGTCGCTGCTGTCGGGTCGACCGGCCGCCTTCGTGCGCAAGGAAGCCAAGACCTACGGAACCTGCCTGGCGGTTGAAGGCGGCGACCTGGCGGGCAAGCGCGTGGTGATCGTCGAGGATGTCATCTCGACCGGCGGCGCCGTGCGGGATGCAAAGGCCCGCCTGGATGAAGTCGGCGCCGTCACCATCGCCGTCGTCTGCGCCGTCTGGCGCGGTCCGGAGCCTGCACAGATCGCGGGCCTGGACTTGCCGGTGCTGCCCGCCCTGACGCTTTCAGACCTGAATTCCAAGACGCGCTAAACGAGGGGTCGTCGTCCCGCCGAGGAACGCCGACCCCGACTGATCGACAGCGCTTAGTGCTTTTCGCTCCAGGCGGCCTTGGCGGCTTCCTTGGTGATGTTCAGACGCACCTTGTCGTCGACGACGTCATCGACCCAGGACAGCGGGATCATGTGATGTTTCAGGCCCGCGCCGAGGTCCAGCTTCGCCAGTTCGATCTCCTGGCCGACCACATGGTCGACGCGCCCGACGTGACCGCCATCGGAACCGATGACTTCCATATGTTCACGGATGCTGGGG
>JAEXKM010000436.1 GCA_023445705.1 Pseudomonadota bacterium | reverse complement strand
GCGCGGTTTGCAGCCCGTGCTGGAAGGCGCCCGCCTCTCACGCGTCGAGGCGCGGCGGGCGGATTTGCGGTTCCCGTTCCCCGACGGCTTCGTCCAGCGCCTGACCGGGGCGCGGATCGAGAAGCTGGAGCGGCGGGCCAAGTATCTGATGGCCCAGCTCGACCGCGGCGAAACCCTGGTCATGCACCTGGGCATGAGCGGCCGGTTCGAGATCGCCCGGCCGGAGGGCGCCGAGCGGCCCGGCGAGTTCCACTACGCCCCGGACCCGAACCCCAAGCACGCGCACGTGGTGTTTGAGACCGAGGCCGGGGGGCGGGTGACTTATTATGACCCGCGGCGGTTCGGCTACATGGACCTGATCGAGACGACCGCCCTGGCAAGGCACCCGTGGTTCGCGGGGCTGGGACCCGAACCGCTTTCCGACGATTTCGACGCCCGGCGGCTGATCGAAGCCTTCGCGGGCCGCAAGCAAGGGCCAAAGACCCTGTTGCTGGACCAGCGGGTCGTGGCCGGGTTGGGCAACATCTATGTGTGCGAGGCGCTGCACCGCTCGAAGATTTCGCCGTTCAAGCCGGCGGGCGACGTGAAGGCCGCGCGGCTGGGGCCGCTGGTCGCCCATGTCCGCGAGGTGCTGGCCGAGGCCATCGACGCCGGCGGCTCGTCCCTGAAGGACTATGCGGCCGCCGATGGCGCCCTCGGTTACTTCCAGCACCGCTTCCGGGTCTACGACCGCGAGGGCGATCCCTGCGCCAACCCCGGCTGCAAGGGCGTGATCGCGCGTCAGGTCCAGGCCGGGCGTTCGACCTTCTTTTGTCCCGTCTGCCAGAAGTGAGTCCCATGATGTTCAAACCCATGCTGGGCCGCGCGCTCGGCGCGCTGGCGGGGTTGTGGCTGGCCGGCTGCGCGGCCGGGGAGGCGGAGGCGAGGCCGCCGATGTGGGTCGTCCGGGACGCCGATTCCGAGATGGTGCTGTTCGGATCGGTGCACGTCCTGCCGCCGGGCCTGGACTGGCGTCCGGCCGAACTGGACGCGGCCCTGGCCAAGGCCGACGACCTCTGGTTCGAACTGCCCATCGATGCGGCGTCCGACGCGCGGGTCGGCCAACTGGCCGCGACCCACGGGATGCTGCCGGAAGGCAAGACGCTCTCGAGCCTGCTCTCGCCCGACGGACGGGCGCGGCTGGAAGCGGTGTCCAGGGAACTTGGGGTCTCGTTGCCGGTGATCGACCGCTTCGAGCCGTGGTTCGCCGAGGTGGTGCTGGCGGGCGCGCAGTTCCTGAAGGCAGGGGCCGACGCAAGTTCGGGAGTCGAGAAGCAGATTTCGGCCACCGCGCCGGCCAGTGCGCAGCGCCGGGCCTTCGAGAGCCCCGAGCAGCAGATCGCCATCTTCGACGCCGCGCCCCTGTCCGAGCAGATCGCCTCGCTGGAGGAGTCGCTGCGCGAGCTGCAGCAGGACCCGCAGTCCTACGACAAGATGGTCGCCCACTGGATGGCCGGCGACCTCAAGGCTCTGGACGACGACGCCCTTTCGCCGCTGCGTGAGGCGGCGCCTGGCCTCTATGCGCGGCTGGTGACGGAACGGAACGCCGCCTGGATCAAGGCGATCCGCGCGCGCCTCGATGGCTCGGGGCGGACTGTGGTGGTGGTCGGGGTCGGCCACCTGGTCGGGCGGGACGGCCTGCCGAGCCAACTTCGCGCCCTTGGCTATTCGGTGGAGGGGCCTTAAGCCCATCCTTCCACCTTTCGGAGGGCATGATGAGCTACGACACCCTGATCGTCGAAACCCGTGACGGGGTGAGCCTGATCCGGCTCAACCGGCCCGAGGCCCTCAACGCCCTGAACAGCCAGCTCCTGGGAGAGCTGAGCAGCGCCCTGGACGCCGCCGAGGCCGACGAGGCGGTGCGCTGCGTGGTGCTGACCGGATCGGACCGCGCCTTCGCGGCCGGGGCCGACATCAAGGAGATGTCGACCAAGACCTACGCCCAGATGTTCGCCGAGGACTTCTTCGGCGCCAGCGCACGGCGGATCGAGCAGTTCCGCAAGCCGATCATCGCGGCGGTGGCCGGCTACGCCCTCGGCGGCGGCTGCGAACTGGCCATGCTGTGCGACTTCATCATCGCGGCCGAGACCGCCAAGTTCGGCCAGCCGGAGATCAATCTGGGCGTCGCGCCCGGAATCGGCGGCACCCAGCGGCTGACCCGCTTCGTCGGCAAGTCCAAGGCCATGGAGATGATCCTGACCGGGCGGATGATGGACGCGGCCGAAGCCGAGCGCGCCGGACTCGTCTCCCGCGTGGTTCCCGCCGACGAGCTGATCGGCGAGGCCATGGCCGCGGCGACGAAGATCGCCGGCCAGTCGCCCCTGGCGGTGATGATGAACAAGGAGCTGGTCGAGGCGGCCTACGAGACCACCCTGGCCACCGGCGTGGCCATGGAGCGGCGGCTGTTCCACTCGCTCTTCGCCTTCGATGACCAGAAGGAAGGCATGGCCGCCTTCATCGAGAAGCGCAAGCCGACGTTCAAGGGCTCCTGAGGGTGCGGCTGATCGCCTTCGGCGACTCCCTGGTCGCCGGCGCGGGAGATCCCGATCACCTGGGCTGGGTAGGGCGAGCGCTGACCGGACGGCGTGCGATCACGCTCTACAATCTCGGGGTCCGGCGCGAGACCTCGGCCGACATCGCCGCCCGTTGGCGGGCTGAGGCCACGCCGCGGATGACGAGCGAGGAGCCGATGCGCATCGTCTTCTCGTTCGGCGCCAATGACAGCCATCTGGTCGACCGCGCGCCGCGGGTCGCCCAGGCCGAGACCCTGAAGAACGCCCAGGCCATGCTGACGGGCGCGGCGGGCCTATGTCCCGTGCTGCTGGTGGGGCCGCCGCCCATGGCCGACCGCGGGGTCAGCGCCAGGCTGGAGGGGCTGAACGAAAACCTGAAGCTGCTGGCCGCCCGCTTGAAGGTTCCCTTCATCGACGTGTTCCAGCCGCTGGACGCCGACGGGCTGTGGCGCGCCGAGGCGATCGCCTGGGACGGCGCTCACCCGGGCGCGGGCGGCTATCAGCGCATGGCGGACCTGGTCAGCGCCCATCCGGCGTGGCGATCCTTCACGCTCGTCGATTAGATGTCCGCAGCGCATTGACCAGGCCCGCCGACTTGCGTATATCCGCGCCTCCAATTTACCCGCCCTGGCCGCTGCCGGGGCGCGATCCGTATTGAGAGCTGACACATGGCCAACACGCCCGGCGCCAAGAAGGCGGTCCGCAAGATCGCCCGTCGTACCGAAGTCAACAAAGCCCGCCGCTCGCGCGTGCGCACCTATCTGCGCAAGTTCGAGGAAGCGGTCGCTTCGGGTGACGCGCCCGCCGCCAAGGCCGCCTTCGTGGAAGCCCAATCGGAACTGATGCGCGCCGTGACCAAGGGCGTCGTTCACAAGAACACCGGTTCGCGCAAGGTCTCGCGCCTGGCCGCCCAGCTCAAGAAGATGGCTGCGGCCTGAGGTTGAGGGTCGGGCGGAGCGCCTGACCATTAACCACCGCAAATAATACGGATTTTGAGGCACCCGCGGGTTGAATGACCCGCGGGTGTTTCATTTTGCGACGCACCTCAACCGTGCATAGATGCGTCATATCTGCTCAGTTAACTGAACGTTGATTTCCGGATTCCCTTGCCCTGTGAGGCCTGGGTTTGAGTCAACGAAAATATCAAACGACGGCGCGAAGAATCACCGTTGACCCCCTACCCGCCCTGACTAGGGTGACAAGTCTCAAGACGTCCTTCCATCTGATCTCGGATGAAAAAAGGCGGCGGCGGGGGCTATGCGCTCGCCGGATAAGGCTTTGTGTTTGTTGAACAAAGTTATCCGCTGCGGGGGCGCTGTCGGATGATCGAAAGAGAGGTTTTGATGATGGCTGCTGGGGGCATTGCGAGTTCTGTTTCCGAGACGCACGCGGCGGCCGTCTGGTCGAAGACCTGCGCCGCGCTGAAGCGTGAACTGGGCGAGGCCACCTTCGGCTCGTGGCTCGGTCAAGCCGCGCTGCGTGAGCGCGGCGAGGAGTTGTGCCTGGTGGCCGCCACCGGTGTGGCGCGTGACTGGATCCGTCGCCATGCGTGGCGCCGAATTGGGGAGCTCTGGGCCATGAACGATCCGATGGGACGCAACCTGGACCTGAAGTCGCGGATGGAATTCGAGGCCCAAGCGGCCGCGCCCGCCGCGCCGGTGGTTCTGAAACCCGAGGTCATCGAGGTCGAGGTTCCGGTGGCGGCGACCGCTCCGGCCCCGACCGCGGCGGCCCGGGCGGGACGCCAGCAGGGCCTGCAGGACCGCTTCTCGTTCGACACCTTCGTGTCGGGCCCGGCCAACGAATTCGCCTTCGCCGTGGCGCGCCGTGTGGCGGCCTGGTCGGACGGCCACTTCAACCCGGTGATCTTCCACGGCCCCTATGGCTTCGGAAAGACCCACCTGCTGAACGCCCTGGGCTGGGAAGCCATGCAGGCCGCGCCGGACAAGCGCGTGGTCTACATCACCGCCGAGCGCTTCACCTCGACCTTCGTCAAGGCCGTGCAGGACCGCCAGACCGCCGCCTTCAAGGAAGAGCTGCGCAACGCCGACCTGCTGCTGATCGACGACGTGCAGTTCGTCGCCGGCAAGTCCTCGACCCAGGAAGAGCTGTTCCACACCCTGCTGGCCCTGGTCGAAGACGGCCGCCGCGTGGTGATGACCGCCGACCGTTCGCCCTCGGAACTGTCCGAGATGGAGCCGCGCCTGCGCTCGCACCTGCAGGCCGGCCTGGTCTGCGGCATCGAGCCGGCCGACCGAACCCTGCGGCTGGGCATCCTGGAGCGCAAGCTCGCCACCCTGGCGGCGCAGGGCAAGTTCGTGCCCTCGGCGCGGCCGGAAGTGCTGCAGTTCCTGGCGGACCGCTTCACCGACAGCGTCCGCGAGCTGGAGGGGGCGCTCAACACCCTGGTGGCCCGGGTCGGCGGCGAGATCTCCCGCCTGACCCTGGACGAAGCCCAGGCGATCCTGCGGCCGAACCTGGCCTGCAACGAGCGCCGGGTGACCGTCGACCAGATCCAGAAGGCCGTGGCCGAGCACTATCAGCTCAAGCAGGCCGACCTGATCTCGGAGCGCCGCGCCCGCGTGGTGGCGCGCCCGCGCCAGGTGGCGATGTGGCTGGCCAAGCAGATCACGACCCGCTCGCTGCCCGACATCGGCCGGCGGTTCGGCGGACGCGACCATACGACGGTGCTGCACGCGGTGCGCCGGATCGAAGCCCTGAAGGGCGAGGACCCGATGATCGCGCGCGACCTCGACGTGCTTCTGCGGAAGTTGCGGGGGTAGGAGCTGGCGCGATCGCCGGTCCTGGGAAAGGCCCGCCCTTGAGGCGGGCCTTTTCGCGTTCAGAGGTCCAGCTCGATCCAGGCGGGCGCGTGGTCGCTGGCGTTCGGCTCGCCCCGCGTCCAGCGATCGACGCCCGCGTTGGTCAGCTTGCTGGCCAGGGCAGGTGAGACCAGCAGGTGGTCCAGGCGCAGGCCCTTGTCGGCCGGCCAGCGGGCCCGCCGGTATGACCAGAACGTCCAGAGCGGGCCTTCGGGACGGACCGTCCGCAGGCAGTCGACCCAGCCCTGGTCCAGCAGCCGCGCATAGGCCGCGCGCGCCTGGGGCGCGAGCAGGGCGTCGTCCTGCCAGGAGTGGTTTGGATAGATGTCCGCTTCGGTCGGGACGACATTGTAGTCGCCGGCCAGGACGACCGGCGCGCCGGTGGCGAGGAGAGCCCCGGCATGCGCGATCAGCCGGTCGAACCAGGCCAGCTTGTAGTCGAACTTGGCTCCCGGCCATGGATTGCCGTTCGGCAGGTAGAGCGAGGCGACCAGAACGCCCCTGACCGCAGCCTCGAGGTAGCGGGCCTGGGCGTCGCCAGGATCGCCGGGCAGGGTCGGCCGGGTTGGGATCGGTTCGGCGCGGCGGGCCAATATGGCCACGCCGTTCCAGGTTCGTTGCCCCTGCCAGGCGGCCTCGTAACCCAACGCGCGAAGCGGCTCGATCGGAAAGGCGCCCTGCTCGGCCTTGAGCTCTTGCAGACAGGCGATGTCCGGCTCCGTCTCGGCCAGCCAGTCGAGCAGGTTGTCGAGCCGCTTGTTCACATCGTTGATGTTGAAGGTGGCGATCCGCACGGCGTTCCTGTCATCGGCGTCAGCCGGCGGCTGTCTCGCTGCCGACGAAGGTCACGACCGTCCCTTCCTTGACGGCCCGGGCCAGCTGCCGGGCGTCCCAGTTGGTCAGGCGCACGCAGCCGTGGCTGGCGGTCTTGCCGATGAGCTTCGGCTCGGGCGAGCCGTGGATGCCGTAGGTGTCCTTGGTCAGGGCGATCCAGACCACGCCGACGGGATTGTTTGGGCCCGGCGCGATGGACTGCTTCTCGCTGCCGTCGCCGAAGCTCAGGCGTTTGGGATCGTAGTTCCAGGTCGGATTCTCGGCGACCGCGCGCACCGCCCATTCGCCCTCCGGCGCCGGGCGGTCCGAGGAGCCGACGGTGGCCGGATAGACCGCCGCGAGTCGGCCCTGGCTGTCATAGGCGCGCAACTGGCCCGCGCTCTTGTCGACCTCGATGCGGGTGACTTCGGCCGGGAGCTCGCTCTGGGCC
>JAEXKM010000463.1 GCA_023445705.1 Pseudomonadota bacterium | reverse complement strand
GACCAGCGGTCTTGACGTCTCGGTCGACTATCGCCTGGATCTGGCCGATGTGGGCGCGCCCGACATGGGCATGGTCAATTTCAACCTCGTGGGCACGTGGCTCGACAAGTACACGACCAAGCCGCTGCCCAGCTCGCCGGCTTCGGACATTTATGAGTGCACCGGCCTTTATGGCGGCCTGTGCGGACGTCCGCGGCCCGAATGGCGCCACAAGCTGCTGACCACCTGGAACTCCCCCTGGGATGTCCAGCTGAACCTCACCTGGCGCTACATCTCGTCGGTGAAGATCTCGCAGACCAGCGACCAGCCGGCTCTGTCGGGCAGCTACGCCGAACTGAACCGCGTGCTGAAGTCGCGCAACTACTTCGATCTCTCGGCGGCCTATCAGATCCGCGAGAACGTCTCGCTGCGCGCTGGCGTGAACAACCTCTTCGACAAGGATCCGCCGCTCACCACGACGGCCGCGATTGAAGACGGCGGTAACGGCAACACCTACCCGCAGTTCTATGACGCGACGGGCCGTTACCTGTTCGGCTCGATCCAGGTCACCTTCTAGGGCGTCCTGACCCGGCGGCCGGCGAAAGCTGGCCGCCGGCTTCTTTTTGGAGTTTCCCTTTGTCCACCTCCGCTCTGCGCCGAGCCCGGCGCCTCGCTCTTCCGGCCCTGGGCGCCATGCTGCTTTGCGCTGGCGCTGTGCAGGCCGCGCCCAAGGCGCAGGCCGTGTCGGCCGCCGACACCCAGGCGGCCCGCACCTTGCTCGCCGAACTTGTGGCCATCCCCACGGCCAAGGGGCGCGCCTCAGTGCCAAAGCTCGTCGACGTGCTGGAGCAACGGTTGCTGGCGGCGGGCTTTAGCGCTGCGGACATCGCCCGCGTCCCTGTGGTCATCGATGGCGAAGAGACCCAGGGCCTCATCGTCCGCTACCGCGCCAAGGGAACGACCAAGGCGCGCCCGGTGGCGCTGCTGGCCCACATGGACGTGGTCGACGCTGTCGCCGCCAACTGGGCGACCGACCCCTACAAGCCCATCGAGAAGGACGGATATCTCTACGGCCGTGGCTCGCAGGACAACAAGTTCGCGGTCGCCGCCCTGGTCACGACCTTCTCACGGCTGAAGTCCGCGGGCTGGGCCCCTGACCGGGACCTCTTCCTGGCCTTCTCCGGCGACGAAGAGACCGGCATGCTCTCGACCCGCGCGGTCATCGCCCATCCCTGGATGAAGGATGTGGAATACGCCCTCAACGGCGACGCCGGCGGCGGCGCGGTGACCAGGGATGGCAAGCCCATCGCCTTCAGTATGCAGGCGGCCGAGAAGACCACGGCGACCTACGAGATATCCGCGGCCAATCCTGGCGGTCATTCCTCGGTCCCGAAGCCTGACAACGCCATCTATGAGCTCGCCGACGCCCTGAGGGGCGTGCAGGCGCTGACCTTCCCGGTCGAGCTCAACGAGATCACCCGGCTGATGGTGGCCAAGACCGCCAAGGATCAGGGGGGCGAACTGGGAGCGGCCTTTACGCGCCTCCTGTCCGATCAGACCGACGCGGACGCGATCGCCACGGCGCGCCGCTATCCCGACTATTCGAACAATCTCTGGACGACCTGCGTGGCCACCATGCTGCGCGCGGGCAATGCGCCCAACGCGCTGCCGCAGAACGCTACCGCCACGGTGAACTGCCGCATCCTGCCTGGAACTCCGGCGGCCGACGTCCAGGCCAAGCTCCAGAAGGCGGCCGGGCCGAAGGTGGTCGTCAAACTGGCCGACGAGGCTGTTGAGAGCCCGGTCTCGCCGGTGCGGCCCGATGTCCTGGCGGCTCTGCAGAAGGCCGTGAACGTCAACTATCCGGGCGTTGTGCTGCAGCCCAGCCTTTCCTCGGGCGGAACCGAAGGGCGGGAATATCGCAGGGTCGGAATTCCGACCTATGGCGCCGGCAGCCTGGGCCTCGTCTATCCCGACGACAGTCGCGCCCATGGCACGGACGAGCGCATTCCCTTGGCCGCCTTCGACAAGGAATTGGTTTTCTGGGACGTGCTGCTCAGGGAGATCGCGGGCGGTGGCCGCTGAAACCCCAAAACCCCATCGTCGCTCGGTGATCCAGGGCGCCCTCGTGGCGCTCTATGCGAGCGGTGCGGCGGCCGGAGGCCCCACATCTCCGGCCGCCATCTCACAAGCCTCGCCCATATCGCGTCAGGAGCGGCTGGCGCGGATCGCCAGGGCCCAGCGCCTGATGCGCGAGGCCGGGCTCGGCGCCCTCCTGGTCGAACCTGGCTCGACCATGATCTATTTCTCCGGCGTCGACTGGTGGCGCAGTGAGCGGCCCACCGTGATGCTGCTGCCCGCCAAGGGCGAGCCGGTGTTCGTGACCCCGGGCTTCGAAGAATCGCGACTGGCCGACCTTCTCCAGGTCCCGGCAAGGATCCGGGTCTGGCAGGAACATGAAGACCCCTTCGCCGTGCTCGGCGGATGGCTGGACGATCTCGGCCTCGCCGGCGGCCAGATCGCGGTCGAGGATACGGTCCGATTCTTCGTAAGCCATGGTCTGGCCCAGGCGCGCCCAGGCGTGCGGCTCGCCCAGGGCGCGGGCGTGGTCAACGGCTGCCGGATGATCAAGAGCCCGGCCGAGATCGCCCTGATGCAGCAGGCTACCGACGTGATGATCGCAGCCTACCAAGCCGTGGGCGCCCAGATCACAGCCCGCATGACCTCGGGCGACATTACCGGGCTGATGCAGGCCGCCCTCCGCAACTTCGGCGCAGGAAGTTCATCGGGCGACGCCATGGTGGGGGAAGGCAGCAGCTATCCTCACGGCGGGCGCCCCGAGACGGTCAAGGAGGGGAGCATCATCCTCATGGACTTCGGCTGCACCGTCCAGGGCTACTACGCTGATGTGTCCCGCACGATGGTGTTTGGCGAGCCGGACGCCCGCCAGCGACGCATCTGGAGCCAGGTGCGCGAAGGCCAGGACATCGCTTTCGAGGCCGCGCGCGTGGGAGCGCACGCCGGCTCGGTGGACGACGCCGTCCGCGGCTACTACGAGAAGCTCGGCTATGGGCCAGGCTATACCGCGCCTGGACTGACCCACAGGACCGGCCACGGAATTGGCCTCGATGTCCACGAGCCGGTGAACTTCGTGCACGGGGAAAAGACCAAGCTTGCTCCGGGCATGTGCTTCTCCAACGAGCCCGGGATCTACACGCCCGGACTCTATGGCGTGCGGATCGAAGATTGCCTTTACATCACCGAGAACGGACCAGTCTGGTTCTCCAAGCCCCCGAGCAGCATCGAACGGCCTTTCGGCTGAGGTTGGCGGGCGCCGGGCAGCGCCGATGATGACCATTGGCCGATATCCGGACTTAGAACGTCAGGGGATGCCGCGAAACCGCAGCATCCCGCGCGAGCGCCGTTATCGCTTTCGATAGACAGGCCGCGGGGTTCCGCCGACGCGGGGCCCGACATCCCGGTGTCGATAGGTGATCCGGCCACGATCGAAATCGTAGGGGCTCATCTCGACCGTCACCTTGTCTCCGACCATGGACCGGATCCGGTTCTTCTTCATTCGCCCGGCCGTATAAGCCAGGACTTCGTGGTCGTTCTCGAGGCGGACGCGAAAACGGCCCTCAGGAAGTAATTCAGTGATCTGTCCCTCAAATTCCACGAGTTCTTCTTTGGCCAAACTGTCTGCTCTCCTAGCAAGTTAGGTGGGTATTGGCCGGCGAAAACCGGCCTGAATTGTTAAACGGCTTGAAGTTGACCTGCGGACATCTTGCCACTGCGGCGGTCGCGTTCGAGTTCGAAGCCGATCCTCTGGCCTTCCGCGAGGGAGGCCATCCCCGCCCGCTCCACCGCCGAGATGTGCACAAACACGTCCGCGCCACCCGCATCGGGTTGAATGAAGCCAAAGCCCTTGGTTGCATTGAACCACTTTACGACGCCAGTTTGCATAGCCTGTTCCTTTTCGGAGCGCGGGATTCGCCATCCCCAACGGGGGAGCGAACTCAAAATTTTCGGAGAGGGATCGCCGTTGTGTCGCGCCAACAGCGTCGTGTCGCGACGCATGGCTTTCGAACCCAAACGAAGTTTGATGTCCCCTAAATGGTCGGTGACGACCGGCAAGGCAAGCTTAGGGCCGCCTTTTCTTCTCTTGGTGCTGGACCTGTGGTGATCAAGCCACCCGCTACCAGCCACGGCGACGGTCATGCGGGAGGGCCGAAAAACGCAGCGATGTTCGTGCAACGGATGTCGAAAGTATCGCAATACTTAGCAGCCGAAGCGGCGCCATAGTAGCTTCGCACTATGGCTCACGAACTCGGCTATTTTATCTGTGCGACGCCACGCTCCGGCACCACCCTGCTCTGCGACCTTCTGGCGGATACAGGTCGGGCCGGCAGACCTCAGTCCTACTATCGGCGGCAGGACCTGGAACGACGGGCGCGTAACTACGGCCTGCGAGCCGATCAATTCGCCGACCGCATCGAGTTCGACCAAGCCTATCTTGAGGCGGTGCTGCGCGAAGGGGCGGGCCATCTCTTCGCGATGCAGCGTTGTTCGAAGAGCTCTTTGGCCCACTGATCTATGTTCATGTCAGCAGACGGGACAAGGTCGCACAAGCCGTCTCGCTGCTGAAAGCCGAGCAGAGCGGCCTCTGGCATCTGGCGGCCGATGGATCGGAGCGCCAACGAACCGCGCCGCATGCTCAACCCACCTATGACGCGGACCGTATCGCCGACCTCATAGGTGAACTGGAGCGGGACGACGCGTCTTGGGGCGCCTTCTTCGCCGCGAACGGGATTACTCCGGTGCAGATTGAGTATGAGGCCCTGGCCGCTGAGCCGAACCTCCAGGTCCAGAAGATCCTTTCAGGACTGAATCTTCCCGCCAAACTCACTGAGGCCATCAAAGCCGGCACAGCCAAGATGGCCGACGCAGGGAGCAGCGCTTGGATCGAGCGATTTCGACAAGAACGATGCATGTAGTTCGCCAGGTCCGCTTTTCGGTCTGAGGCCTTGGTCCCAAAGGTGCGAAGGCCGGGGCGTCGGCTTACTCGTGTCTGAGCGCGTCGACGGGCTTGCGAGCGACGACGCTAAGCGTGTGACTCAGGACTGTCGCCCAGGCGATGGCGAGGGCGGCGAGCCCCGCGGCGATGAATATCCAAGGCGTGAGCGTGATCTGGTAGGCGAAGCCTTGCAGCCAGTGGCGCATGACGAGCCAGGCTAGCGGCCAGGAGATCAGACAGGCGAGCAGGACCGGCTTGGTGAAGTGCCAAACAAGCATCCGCAAGATCGACCCGCGGCTGGCGCCCAGCGCGCGGCGGACGCCGATCTCCTTGGTGCGGCGCTCGGCGGTGAAGGCGGCGAGACCGAGCAGGCCCAGGCTGGCGAGCAGCACAGCGAGGCCGCACAGTGCGCTAACCAGGACGCCCTGGCGGACCGTCGCGACATAGAGGCGTCGCACATAGTCATCGAGAAACTGACGCTGGATCTCTCCGTGGTGGCCAGATTGCTTCCAGAGCCCGTCGATGGCGCGAAGGGTCTCTGGGATACGCCCCGCCTCGAGCTTGATGCTGAGCACTTGATCGGCCGGATAATTGGCGAAGTCGACGAGGAAGAAGGTCGGTTTCACCAGCGCGCTCTTCAGGTCGAGCGTGACGTCGGGAACGACGCCGACGATCTCGAATTCGCCATATCCTGGGCCGACCTGGATCTGCCGGCCCAAGGCGGAGGCGGGGTTCGCCAGGCCGAGAGCCTGCGCCGCGGCCAGGTTGATGACGACCGATCCCCGCTGCGGCTCCGGGAAATTCTGCAGGGGCAATTCGTCCTTACCCCTTTCATGGGAGAACAGCCGGCCTGCGAGCGGTCTGATGCCGAAGAGGTCAAACCAATCGTGGTCGACTAGCCCCATGTCCGCATGGGCGATCGGCCCACCGGCGACCTTGGCGTCCATGACGTTCTTGACCGGATCGAAGTCGTCCAGGCCGAGCAGGTTGCGCGATGAGCAGGCGGCGGAGCGAACGCCAGGCAGGCGACGGATCTCGGCCTCGAACGCACCCCGGCAGGGGGTGGTCTGGACGACCAGAACCTGATCGGTCTCCATACGAAGGCCCTGGCCGGTGGCCAGCCGAGTCTGCATCCAGATGACGCTGACGGCGATGATGAGACCGATCAGGACCGCGAACTGGCCGACCACCAGGGCCAGGCGCACCGTGCCCGATCCGTTGGTTTCGATCGGGCCGCCCTTGAGGACGCGCGCGGGGCGGAAGGCGGCGAGCACCGCGCCGGGATAGGCGCCGGCGGCGAGCGACAGGAGAAGAGCCGTGGCCAGCAGCCCAAGCGCTACGGCCGGATCACGCCAATAGGCTAGGCTCATGGTCTTGCCGAGGAACGCATTGAGGCCGGGCAGGGTCAGCTCGACCAGGGCGAGGGCCAGGGCCGTGGCTGCCGCTACCTGCAGCGCAGCCTCGCCGACGAACTGGAGGATCAGGTCACCGCGGCGCGCGCCTGCCGCCTTGCGCACGCCGACCTCGACCGCCCGCTGCGTAGCTCGAGCGGTCGTCAGATTGACCAGGTTGACGACCGCCAGGACCAGGACCAGGGCGGCTGCCGCCCCCAGGCCGAGCAGGCCGCCGGGGCTTGAGCGCACATCGCCGGCGCCGAGATTTGCGCCGCGGAAATCCTGCAGATGGAGCGAGGAGATCGCGGCCAGGTCGAGGCGAACCGCCGAGCCAGGCGGTAGCCCGCCGAGAATGTCGCCGCCCGAGACGAGCCTGTTCAGCGCCGCAACCGCGGCCCCGGCCTGTCTCCGATCCTCGATCCGGACATAGGTGCGAAGACGAACGGACTCGAAGCGGACCGGCGGCGTTTCGCCTGGTCGCGGGGTGACCAGCCAGGTTGCAAAGCCGCTGTCGCCATTGGTCGACGAGTC
The DNA here is from genome assembly GCA_023445705.1 of Pseudomonadota bacterium. Lineage (GTDB taxonomy): Bacteria > Pseudomonadota > Alphaproteobacteria > Caulobacterales > Caulobacteraceae > Phenylobacterium. The sequence continues at coordinate 3,446 of JAEXKM010000463.1, read as the reverse complement.
GAGGCGGCTCAGCCGCGAGAACGCGGCGCGCCCGGAAGCGAAGACCTGCTGAGTGAGGTGTGTTTCGGATGGGAAATCGGCGAGCACCGCGCGGACCTGAAGCAGCCGGTCGCCATTCAGTTCGATAGTCTGTCCTAGCGGCGCGTCGATCCCGAAATATTTGCGGGCGATGGTGCGGGTGATGACCACGCCGCCTGGATCAGCGAGCGCCCGACGCGGATCGCCGGCGATGGCCGGCAGCCGCAGGATCGCAAAGAAGTCCGGGTCAACCCAGGCGAGATCTTCCCTCGCGGCGGTCGCGCTGTGCGGCAGGCTAGCCTGGTCATAGACGAGCCGGGCCGCGGCGTTCGCCTGCGGCAGTCCCTGGCGGATGCGCCGGGCCAGCCACGCCGGCGAGTAGTCCGAGACGACGCTCGCCTGACCGGGCGAGCGTAGCTCGGTTGTGACGACGAACACGCGCTGGTGGCCTGGCGCGAACCGGTCGTAGTTGAGTTCGCTGGCTATATAGAGCCCAGCGAGGATGGCGGCGGCCAGGCCAAGCGCCAGCCCCAAGATGCTGAGCGCGCCGTAGAGGCGGTTCCGGCTGAGGTTGCGGAGGGCGGCCGCCAGGGTGTGACGCAACATGCAGGGCCTATTCGTAGCGCAGCGCGTTGACGGGCTTGGCACGGGCGACCCGCAGCGCGTGGGCGAGGACCGCGACCCACGCCATGAGCAGCGCACCCAGCCCGGCCGCCAGGAATGTCCAGGCCGCGAGGTCGACGCGATAGGCAAAGGTCTGCAGCCAGCCGCGCATCAGCAGCCATGCGCAGGGCCAGGCGATCAGGTTGGCGATCAGGACCGGTCGGCTGAACCGCCAGAGCAGCAGACGAAGGATGTCGGTGGAGCTGGCGCCCATCGCCTTGCGGACGCCGATCTCCTTGGTGCGCCGCTCGGTCGTGTAGGCCGACAGCGCGAACAGGCCGAGGCTGGCGATGGAGAGGGCGATGATCGCCGCCAGAGCGATGGTCGCGCCCTGGATCATGGTGTCGATGTAGAGGCGCAGGGTGAACTGATCGACGAAGACTTGCAGCTTGGGTTCGCCGCCGCCGACCTGTCCCCAGAGCCGGTCCACAGCCTTCAGCGTCTCGGGGATCTGCGCGCCGTCCAGCTTGGCGGCCAGGGCGACCGAGTAGGGCGGCAGGTTGCGCCCGATCGAATAGAGCGTCGGCTGGATGGGATCGTGCATTGAGCCGAGGGTGAAGTCTGGCGCGACGCCGATCACCTGCGACGGACGAAGCTCGGGCAGGGTGAAGGTGGCGCGGCGCTGGCTCTCGTCCCAGGTGCCGGGCCAGAGGATCGTCGCGCCGATCGCGTCTGCGGGATTGGAAAAGCCCAGGCGGCGGGCGGCTGCCTGGTTGATGACCACGGGCGGATTGGCGCCCGGCAAGGTGAGGTCGCCGTCCGCCGGGCGGCCGCGGTCGAAGAAGCGGCCGGCCACGGGCTGCAAGCCGAACACCTGGAAGAAGTCGAAGTCGACCGGCGCGACGCCGAGCTCGAGCCTGGCGCCCTTGTAGACAATGGTCTGGCGGTCGTCGGACAGGTTCAGCGCGTTGGCCGAGGCGCAGGCGGCGCTGCGGACGCCGGGCAGGGTGCGCATCTGGTCGCGCATCCGCTCCGAGCAGGGCCGCGAGAACAGCAGCATGACCTGATCGGTGTTGAGGCGCATGCCTTCGCCGATCGAGAACAGCGTCTGACGCGAGATGGTGATCGCAGACACCACCAGGGCGATCAGCACCGCGAACTGGATCACGACCAGCCCCTCGCGCAGCCCGCCGCCGCCCGCCGCCTCGGCAGGTCCGCCCTTCAGCACCGTCATCGGCCGGAAGGCGGACACCACCAGAGCTGGATAGGCGCCGGCCAGCAAGGCTGTAAGCAGCACCCCGCCGACCAGGGCGGCGAGCAGTGGCGGGTCGCTCAGGTAATTCAGTTCGATGGTTCGCTGCAGTAGGGCGTTGAACGCCGGCAGGCTGAGCTCGGCCAGCGCCAGACCGAGGGCCGCGGCGAGCAGGACGTAGATGAGGGCCTCGCCCATGAACTGGATGATCAGGTCGCGGCGACGGGCGCCGGCGGCCTTGCGCACCCCTACCTCGACCCCGCGGCGGGCGGCGCGCGCGGTCATCAGGGTGACGAAATTGATAGCGGCGACCACGACGATCATGACCCCGACCAAGCCGATCGCCGTGATGGTCGCGGGGTTGGCCGGCGGCTTGACCGCGCCCTGGCTGGCCGGATGCATGTGAATGCGCGCGAGCGGCACGATTTCGAGCGTCCGCCGGATTGGCGCGCCATCCTTCAGCACACCCAGCGGCAGGCGGCGCTCCAGGAACGCCGGCAGGCCTTCGGCGACGGCGGCCGGATCGACCCCTGGCCGCAGACGGACATAGGTGGCGAGCGTGTTGCTGACCGGTCCGTTGATGGCCTCGTATTGCGAGATCGGACTTAACGGCGAGCGGGTCGAGGCGAGGATCTCGAACGCCAGGTGCGAATTTGAGGGCAGGTCCTCGAGCACCGCGGTCACCCGCATCGGCTCGCGATCGATCAGGATCACCCCACCGATCGGCGTATCGCGGCCAAAGTACTTGCGGGCGATGGCGCGGGTGAGGACCACGCTATCGGGGGCGTCGAGGGCGTGGGCGAGGTCGCCTGCGATCGCCGGCAGCGGCAGGACCCGGAACATGCCCGGATCGCCCCAGAACAGCTTCTGCTCGCCAGCTGTGATGTCACCGCGGCGGACGGTCGGAGGGAAGTAGGCCGGCGATAGACGCGTGACCGCCTCGATCTGTGGGAAATCCAGCGCCAACGGCCGGGCCATCATCATCGGCGTGACGTTGGAGCGGATGGGCGTGCTGGCGCCCATCACGATGGTCTGGGTCACCAGATAGGTTCGCTCGTGCCCTGGAATGAACCGGTCGTAGCTGAACTCGTCGCGCACGAAGACCCCGATCAGGAGGGCGGCGGCGAATCCGATCGCCAAGCCCGCGATCGTTACGCCCGCATAGAGCCGGTTACGGCTGAGATTGCTGAGCGCTGCGGCGAGATAGTTGCGAAGCATGGTCCCACCCTCCTCAGGCGGCCAGGCGCGTCTCGCTGACGATCCGTCCATCGAGCAGCCGGATCGTCCGTTGCGCTTCTGATGCGTGGGCCATGGAGTGTGTGACCATGACCACGGTCACACCCGCTGCTGCGGCGGCTGTGAGCATGGCCATCACCGCTTCACCGTTCGCGGTGTCCAGATTGCCGGTGGGTTCGTCGGCCAGGATCACGCTTGGCTCGGAGACCAGCGCCCGGGCCACAGCCACCCGCTGCTGTTGTCCGCCGGACAGCTGTTTGGGGCGGTGGCGGGCGCGATGGGCCATGCCGACCTGTTCCAGCGCCTGGGTGACCCTCCGCCGGCGCTCGCTTGCCGG
>JAEXKM010000460.1 GCA_023445705.1 Pseudomonadota bacterium | reverse complement strand
GGAATGGCGAACTCCGGCCTTCGTCGCTTGGTCGATCTGGACGAGCGATTGCTTGGAAATGCGCCCGCGGAACTCCGTCAGCGCCTGATCGACCGCGACGGCCACGTCCTCGAGCATGACCCGGTTTCGCCCCTTATCGATCGCGGCGAGGCCGGCGTGATGGCTGAACAGGCTGGCGAGATACGGAGACCCGTTGGCGACGGACACGATGAAGTCGGTCGCGGCCTTGTCGAAGCTGACGCCGCTATGGCTTTCGCCGTTTTCGACCAGATGGTTGACCTCGGCGGCGCTCATCTTCGGCACCTGCAGGGCGAAGATGTTCCGGCGAATGGACGGAATGTGTTCCACCAACTCGGTCAGGTCCGCGGCGACGCCGGCGATGACGAGCTGCGTGCGGATCGACCGGTCGGACAGGTTCTTGATCAGCTCGGCGATGTTCCGCCGGAACTCGGGGGACTCACAGACGTCGAACTCGTCGAGCACAACGAGGACACGTGTGCCGGTAAGCTTGGCGAAGAGGTCGGCGACCAGCCGTGGGGTCAGCGGCGATGCGGGCAGCAAATCGGCGAGCGAGCCGCCCTTTTCGGCCTCTTCCGTCGTTGGGGCGAAGCCACTGTGGAACAGTAGCGGCACGTCAGTGGCCACGGCGCGGAAGATCTCGTCGAAGCTCGATCCGGCGCCGCAGGATACGTAGACCACGATGTAGCGCGCTTCCTGCGCCGCCTGGGTCAGGACGTGGACCAGCGAGGTTTTGCCGATGCCGCGCTCGCCGTACATGATCACATGGACCCGCTGGTCCTCGATCGAGCGGATGAGCGTCGTCAGGACATCAAGGCGGCCGGCGAAGAGCCGTCGATCCGTAATCGGCTGTGACGGCGTGAAGGCGCTGCGAAGCTTGACGCGCGCTGCGGCGGAACGATCGCTGAGGCGCGGGCTTAGCTGGTCGCCGGCGGTCGAGTGAAAACGAGGGAATGCTTCAGCCGCGGCCTTCGGGTCGCTGGCGCGCGCCACTGCGTTGTCCGCAGGAACGCTCGTGAATACGAGACCGGGCTGAGCGTTCCGCGACGCCTTCGGCTTGCGCCCCAACGAGCGCGCCATCAGGCTATTGATCCAACTCACGGGGCCTCCAAACACGCATGCTGCCGTGCCTTTGCGATATCGACAGGTTCATGGACCGCACAATCCTGCCCAATCCTGGGTAAACACGCCGATTGTGGCGAAATCTTAAAGCGGTCCAGTTGAGTCAACGTTAACTGATCCAGCAGCTGGTCTGTCGGGTTACGCTTCACGCGGCGGTGTCAAACGGGCCGAGCGCGAAAGAAGGTTGATCGCGCCATACGTTACAATCCCAGTGAGCGCCGATGCTACAAGTATTGTAGCCAAGTTGTTCCAGCCGAGCGTGTAGAGGAAGAAGTGCACGGGCACGCCGTGAGTTAAATATATGTAGAAGCTAGATGCTGCGATAAGGGCGATGGCGCCATGAGCCCAACTGGGGATCAGGATCCGCGGCGACCACAAAATGAGCGCCACCGAAAGCGCGAACCAAAGCGCGTGGGAAATATTGGACGGAAACGCGAAGCGGTCCCACAGCCAATCTGGTCCGACAAGTTGCAGTGTGACGATTCCAGCGGCGGCGAGCGTTAGCAAGAGGCGTCTAGGCTGCGTGTTGGCTTGGTGTAAGCACCAGCCGAACGCAAACATATAGAACACAGCGTCGGGCGTCCGATCTTGAAGGCTGTGGTGTCCAAAGAGCGCGAAGGCCGCGGCCTTGATCGCCAGAGAGATCGCCAGCAAACCCAACCCGAAGCGCCACGGATTGCGCGCCGCGGCCTGCCGCACGGCCGGCAATAGGAAGAGGCATACAAAAATCGCGACGATTTGGAGCATAACTTCTAAAAACCAGTACGGTTCTAGAAAGTTTGCCGTTCTTCCGAAGAAATTACTAACTAAAAATAAAGATGGAATGTCAATATTTGCGTTGAGCGCAAAGTACGCGATCATTATTGCATAATAAGGAACGATTATATTCCTTATGAAGGAAATTAGCGTGTCTTTTCCGTTTCCTGAGGTGAGGCGTGTTCTCTGATATTTTGAGAAATTGTACCCGGAAAGCATCAGAAGGACGTGGGCGCCGCCACCAACGGTGAGTGTTGAGGCGTGATTTACAACAACAGCCATAATGGCCGCGGTTCTAATCACGATTTCCGATTCAATTGTTCGTAGTTGCCACCAGCGATATTTCGGCGTCGGGCGCGGGTCGAGCGCCTCAAGCTTGGCAATGCTCATCTCCTCCCAGCGGTCGGGGAGTGCGCCAAGCTTCTCCTCAAGTTCCAATGAGAGGCGCACGTAGCGCAAGGAGTCTCCCCCTAGGCTGATGAAGCTATGGCTCGCCGAGACTTCTTCGTTTGGAAACGTGTGCTCGAAGTAAGAGAGAATGGTCGTTGAGCTCTTTGGTCTCGGGGCCTCAATCTCTGTCTTGGCCGTCCTTAGGATCGCTTGATAGTCAAATTTGCCCGAAGGCAGTGTGGGGGCGTTCGGATAAAAGGCGGTGTGAATTGCACTCGGCGGAACCGATAGCCGTGAGGTGAGAAAATCTCGGGCCGTTTCATTCTGGCCTTGTGAGAGGATGGCTAGCGCAAGCAATTCATCATCGCCGGCCGCGATCGCGCGAATGCCTTGGCTTTCGAGTAATGCTTCGGTTTCGTCCAGGCTTATTCTTAGGCCGAAAAGCTTGATGAAGCGGCTCTTCCGCCCGACGATCTTGTAGAGCCCGTCGGGTGTTCGTACGGCCAGATCGCCCGTGCGGAGCTCGTTTAGCTCTCTCCCCTTCGCGAGGTCGCCGGCCGCGAGCGCGTAGCCGAGCATGACGTTGGGGCCAGAGTATACGAGCTCGCCGGGCACGTTTGGTGCGTTGATCTCCTGGTCCAGATCGTCGGTCACCCTGAATGAGCCGCCAGGGATCGCGATTCCGATGCAGTCTGGATTGGGGGCTAGGAGTTCGGGCGGCATATAGGCCATTCGAGCGGTCGCTTCGGTCTGGCCGTACATGACGTAGAAACGAACGCCGCGCTCTGCGGCCCAGAGCGCATACTTTGACGCAAGGCTCGGGGGCAGCTTGCCGCCGGCCTGGGTGAGCGTCCGGAGGGACTTGATGTCTTTCTCGCGAAAGGAGACGCGCTCCAGCATCTCGTAGGTATATGGAACGCCGGCCAGAGACGAGGCGCGATGGGTTTCGGCAAAGGTCCAGAAGGCCGAATCCAAAACCGAATTCTTCGTTAAAAGTAATTTGGCTCCAGTAATTAGGTGGGATGATACAATAGATAGTCCATAACTGTAATGAATCGGTAGTGTCGTGATCGCTCGATCATCTGACGTTATTCTGAGGTATTCGCTAATCGACTTTGCGTTCGCATCAATCGATTCGTGAGACAGCCGGACAAGCTTTGCTGCCCCTGTGGACCCGGATGTCGACAAAAGGAGCGCAAGGTCTGGATGGAGATCTTTCGCCGACGAATGGCGATGTTCAATCTGCCATCTTCCGGCTTGCTTCCAGTACCGGACATGCGGATCGTATGTTGCGAGGATGCGATCGAGCAGGGCGCTATTTTCGCCGCTCGCGAGCAGGACGGGATGCTGGTGCCTCAGTGCGCCCAGATACGCAACGAGCGCTGGCAAATCGTTCTCTGCCTCGATCAGCACGAGTTGGCGTTCGGGCCCTAAGAGTGATGCGAACTCGTCGGCGCGGCGAGCAAGCTCGACATATGTGATTTGCTCGCCGTTTTCCGTCACGACGGCAATATCGTCCCCGAACTGCTCCAAGCGGTCCGCGAAGGTCCGTCCTTGGGCGGAGGAGATAGTGTCGGGAAAGTTCACCTGAATATCACAGTGCGTTGATCGCTGGATCCGCGCTAAGTTAGAGCTTCAAATTGAACGGCTTAAGCACGTATGCGACGTACGCGACCACCGCGACGATGATGGCGAACGCAGCGGCGCCGTGCCCCTCATTTCCCACATAGTTCGCCAACGCGCATCCGATACAGGCGGGAAGATATTGGAAAATGTTGTCCTTCGGTTCTTCCTGCGCGGTCGACCTGTGCAGGAACAGGACAATCAACGCGCCGAAGATCGCGACGGTGACCCAATCGTAGATCGTCTGCATGGCGCCAACCCCTAAGCATGCCTTTTGAACCAAGCAGCTTTCGGCCTGCATAAATCAGACCACACAGAACGCCGCAATGTGAAATTCGCGAGTCAGGCGAGCCGGGAATGAGCTCAGACGAGCCCGCTTTCTTTGCCGCAATCGCCTGCAGCGCAGTGTGATGAATGCTCTCTGCCGTGACGCAGCAGGGCAGGCAGGCTATTTGATCGTTTCGAGGACTGAGGAGGGCGCGAGTGGCAGTGGGTTCGGTGAGCGAGGGCGCGGGGGTGGACGTGAGAGATCCAGAGGCGCCGTTCGTCGATCTGCAGGCGGCCGCGCAGTGGTACGATCGCTGGGTACGGCAGGACGCGTTTCCGATCTGGTGGTCGAAGGGCGCGGATCGTGTGCGAGGTGGCTTCATTGAGGGGCTGAGCGTTGAAGGTGAGCCGCGCCCTGGTCCGAGACGTGCTCGAGTCCAGGGCCGACAGGCCTATGTCTATGCGACCGCCGGGCTCATGGGCTGGAGCGGTCCTTGGCGCGAAGCGGCCTGGTACGGCATGGACTTCTTCATCGACCGCTTTCGCCGGCCGGATGGATTGTTTCGGACCCTAGTTGGTCTGGACGGCGCGGTGCTCGACGATACGCCTATGCTCTACGATCAGGCCTTCGCCCTGCTTGGTACGGCGACGCTCTGCAAGGCGGATCCGAAGCGCGCCGATGAGCTCCGCGAGCTCGGCCTTGGGGTGTTGCGCGGACTGGACGCCATGCGCAATCCAGCTGGTGGCTTTGTCGAGAACATCGCTTATCCCTATCAAGCCAACGCGCATATGCACCTGCTGGAAGGGGCGCTGGCTTGGTCCGAGATCGATCCAGAACCTTGGGGCGCGATGGCGAAGGAGATCGTGGATCTTGCGCTCTCTGTCTTCATCGATCGGGACGGACGCTTCCTGCGTGAGTTTTTCGATGCGGACTGGAGCGTGGCGGGAAATGACGCGGGCCGCCTAGTGGAGCCAGGACATCAATTTGAATGGGCTTGGCTTTTGGAGCGTTGGGGCCGGGCCCAGGCTCGTCCTGACGTGGTGGACGCCGCGCGCGATCTTTATCGTGCAGGCTTGCGCGGCGTGGATCCCGCACGTGGGGTGGCGGTGAACGAGCTCTGGGACGACTTCAGCCTACGTGACGCCACCGCGCGTTTCTGGCCACAGACCGAGCGGCTCAAAGCCGAACTATTGTTTGGTGACGCCACCCGCCAGATCGCGGCGGCGGAGACTTTGCGGCGCTATCTCTCTACGCCAGCGCCAGGCGTGTGGCGGGATAAGATGCAGCCCGACGGCTCCTTCGTCGAGGAGGCCGCGCCGGCGACATCCTTCTACCACGTGCTCTGTGCTTCCACTGAGCTGTTCCGCGTGGCGGGGCTTTAGGCGTGCCGGTCATGCAACAACCTTTCGTCGGCGAACCGGTGCGCGTCGGCGTTATCGGTCTCGGGTATGTCGGCTTGCCGCTCGCGGTGGAGCTGGCAGGCAAATATCCGGTCGTTGGGTTCGACATCGACTCCGCCCGCATCGCGGAGTTACGCGAGGGGCGGGATCGGACCCTGGAGGTCGAAGCTCGCGAGCTGACCTCCGACAACCTGAGCTTTTCGACGGACGAGGCCCATCTCGCCGCCTGTAACGTCCTGATCGTGACGGTGCCAACACCGATCGATCGCTATAAGCGGCCCGACTTGACGGCTCTGCTTGCGGCAAGCCGAACTGTCGGCCGGGCCCTGAAGCCGGGCGCGGTCGTGGTGTTCGAGTCTACAGTCTATCCCGGCGCGACAGAGGAGGACTGTGTTCCCGTCATCGAGGGGATTTCAGGGCTGAAGTTCAACCAGGACTTCTTCGCCGGCTACAGTCCGGAACGCGCCAATCCCGGTGACCGCCAACACCGCCTCTCGACGATCGTGAAGGTTACCTCGGGCTCCACGCCGCAGGCCGCGGACTTCGTTGACGCCCTCTATTCCGCGATCGTTCCCGTCGGCACCTATAGAGCATCCTCCATCCGCGTGGCCGAGGCGGCCAAGGTGATCGAGAATACTCAGCGGGATCTGAATATCGCGCTGATCAACGAGTTCGCGCTGATCTTCAACCGGCTCGAGATCGACACGCACGAAGTCTTGGCTGCCGCCGCGACGAAGTGGAACTTCCTCAAATTCACGCCCGGCTTGGTCGGCGGGCACTGTATTGGGGTAGATCCCTACTATCTCACCTCCAAGGCCGAGGACGTCGGGTACTATCCGCAGGTGATTCTCGCAGGCCGGCGGATCAACGATGGCATGGGCGAGTACGTAGCTCAGCAGCTCATAAAGGCTCTGATCCAGAGAGACGTCTCTATTCGCGGATCCCGCGTCCTAGTGCTTGGTCTGACCTTCAAGGAAAACTGCCCAGACCTGCGAAACACGCGCGTGGTGGATATCGTTCGCGAGCTGCAGACCTATGGTGTCGATGTCGATGTCTACGAGCCTTGGGCGGACGCAGAAGAAGCAAAGCACGAGTACGGGATTGCGCTGAAGCAGCCAGTGGCCGGCGCCTATGACGGCCTGATCCTGGCGGTCGCGCACGATGAATTCCGGGCCTTGGGCGTCAATGCGATCAGAGCACTGGGCCGGCCGGGCGCGGTGCTTTACGACGTGAAGGCGATGTTCGCGCCCGGCGAGGCCGACATACGCCTTTAAGACGTCAGTTCGCGCCGACGCGATAATAGTCGAGATACCAGTCCACGAAGTCGCCGACGCCCGTTTCGATGGGCGTCGACGGCGCGTAGTCCAGGGCGGCCTTGGTGTCGGTGACGTCGGCTTCGGTGCGTGCGACGTCCCCGGGCTGCATGGGCAGCAGGTTTAGCTCGGCTTTGCGGCCGAGCTTCTCTTCCAGCACCGCGATGTATCGCATGAGTTCGACGCGCTGGCTGTTTCCGAGGTTGAGGACACGCCAGGGCGCGACGCCGCTAGTCGCTGGGTCAGGGGCTTCGGCGTTCCAATTGGTGGCGATCGCTGCTGGTCGATCCAGCGCCGCAATCACCCCGGTGACGATGTCGTCGATATAGGTGAAGTCGCGCTGCATCTGCCCGCGGCCGTAGACTTCGATCGGCCGGTTGGCGAGGATCGCCTCGGTGAACTTGAACAGCGCCATGTCCGGTCGTCCCCAAGGACCGTAGACGGTGAAGAACCTCAAACCGGTCGACGGGATTCCAAACAGATGGGCGTAGCTGTGCGCCATGCTCTCGTTGGCGAGCTTGGTCGCGGCGTAGAGCGTAATGGGATGGCTGACATCGTCGTGGACCGAGAAGGGCAGCTTTCCGTTCGCGCCATAGACCGAGCTCGTCGAGGCGAAGACTAGGTGTTCGACTTGGGCGGAGCGGCAGCCTTCGAGGATGTTGCCGAAGCCAACGAGGTTTGAGTCCACGTAGGCGGCGGGGTGTTCGAGGCTGTAGCGGACGCCGGCCTGGGCGGCGAGGTTCACGACCTTGGCCGGGCGGGTCTCGGCGAAGAGGCGGGCCATTCCGTCCCTGTCGGCGAGGTCGATGCTCGTGTGCCGATAGCCCTCCCGCGCTTCGAGGCGGGCGAGCCGCGCCTGCTTCAGCGTCGGTTCGTAATAGGGGTTCATATTGTCCAGCCCCACGACCTCGTCGCCCCGATCCAACAGCCGGTGCGCGACGTGTGAGCCGATGAAGCCGGCCGAGCCGGTGACAAGAATGGTCGCCATGGCGTCTGGCTTAGACGCTCAAGAGGCGAACGTCACGCGTTGGAAACGACGCGCAAGGCCGGGATAGGAGGCTTTTCGCCCCGAACCTGCGCGACGATGTCGAAAAGCCGGGTCCGCACTTCCTCGACCTTGCCGGCGGTCGCCAGTTCCTCCAGCTCGAGAAGGTGGTTGGCGGTGATCCGCAACGCTGAGGGCGAAACCACCTCCATCACCTTGGGGGCGCAAGGAATCGAGCGCTCGGTCTCGTCGAGCAGGGCCTCGGTCAGCTTCTCGCCAGGGCGCAGGCCGGTGACCTCGATCTCGATATCCTTGCCAGGCGCATGGCCGGAAAGGGCGATCATCTGCTTGGCCAGGTCCATGATCCGAACCGGCTCGCCCATTTCCAGGAGGAAGAGGCGCGCGTGCGGCGTGCCCTCGCCCTCGGCCGAGGTGGCGGTCGCATGCAACACTAGTTGCGCGGCCTCGGGGATGGTCATGAAGAAGCGCTCGATGTCTTCGTGCGTGACTGTAACCGGGCCGCCGCGCTCGATCTGTGAACGGAAGATCGGCACGACCGATCCGGCTGAGCCGAGCACGTTGCCGAACCGCACGGCGGCGAATCGCGCGCCGGGGCCGACTTGCTGGGCCTGGATCACCGCTTCGGCCAGGCGCTTGGTGGCGCCCATGACGTTCGAGGGGTCGACCGCCTTGTCGGTGGAGATCAGAACCATCTGCCCGGCGCCGCTGGCGCGGGTGGCCTCGGCGACGTTCCAGGTGCCGATGACATTGGTCAGCACGCCCTCACAGGGATGACGCTCCACCATCGAGACGTGCTTGAGCGCCGCGGCGTGGAAGACGAGATCCGGCTTCTCCCGTTCGAACGCCTGCTGCAGGCGGTGGGAATTGCGCACGTCGCAGAGCACCGCGTTGCGCGAGATCCCCGGCCAGGTCTCGGCCATTTCCCGGTCGATCTCGAACAGGGACGTTTCGGAGAAATCGAGCAGGGTGATGTGGGAGGCGTGGAAACGCGCCACCTGGCGCACCAGCTCTGCGCCGATGGAGCCGCCGGCGCCGGTGATCAGAACCCGGTGGTCGCGGATCAGCGCGCCTACTGCGGCGCGGTCGAGTTCGATCGGGTCGCGGGCTAGCAGTTCCTCGACGCTGATTTCGCGCATCGGCAGGAGCGGCATGCCCTCGTGGTGGGCGAGTTCGACGATCGAGGGCAGGCGGAGCAGCCGGATGCCGTCGTTCTTAAGTTGGCCCAATTGGTCGGCGGTCAGGCCCTTCAGGCGCCCCGGCTCCTCCAGGAACAGGATGGCGCGGGGGTAGCGATTCCAGCGGCGCAGATCGGCCAGAGCTTCGTCGAGCTTGGCGAGGGTCTCGATCACGCAAACCCCCCGGACCTGCTGGCCGACGTCGCGCGCATCGGCGCTGACGATGCCCACCGGGCTCCAGGCGTGGTCGTGGCGACGGGCGGCGTCGCGGATGTAGGAGTCGGCGTGGGCGGGTGAGCCGATCAGCAGCAGCGACGGCGCGTTCGGCGTGCGGTCACGGGCGGTCTTCAGCGGCGTGAAGCTGTCCAGCGCGTGCTCGTGCAGGGCGCGGCGCATCAGGCGCGCGCCCATCGATCCAACCATCTGGAAGACCACGGCCATCGCCAGGGCCGAGCGAGGCAGGCCCTCGGCGCGGTTCAGGACGAATACGGCCAGCAGGAAGACCCCCGCCGTCAGGAAGGCCGTGCGCGCCAGGACCAGGGCGTCCGGGATCGACACATAGCGCCAGGGCGACAGTTCGCGCCGAAACAGCGTCGAGAACAACGCCGCGAGGCCGCCGTACATACCGATGAGCTGGAGCAGTTTCAGTGGAGAGAGAGCAGGGGGCGCCGTTTCCAGGAACTGGTCCGACGCGAGCAGGTAGGCGAGAATGAAAGCACCGGCGGCGATCAGAGCATCTGCGACGATGGTCTGGGCTCGATTGGCCACCTGCTCCATGAATCGCGCTCCGCGTCTCGTTCTCAAGTTGTGCAACATAGACGCGTCGTCGCGACCGTCCAATGAAACTCCGAACCCGGCTTTTAGCTCCACCACAGAAGGTCGATTTTTCCGAGGTGTAGCGCCCGAACGACAGAAGCCGCCCCGTCACCGGAGCGGCTCCATATGTTCGATGATTCCGGCGTTTAAGGGGCTAGAATGCCGCCTTCAGCCCCAGAACGACGCGGCCGTCGTAAAGCTTGCCAAAGTCGTGCTCGTCGGTGTCGTGATAGCGGAGGTCGAACCCGAGGAAATCAGTGACCGCATAACCGATCCCGACGTTCCAGGTGTTGTAGTCGCCGTCGTAGTCGACGTCCTGGTGACCGACCGCGCCCGACAGGCTGAGCTTGTCGGTGAGCGGGACCGAGCCGTTGACCTCGTAATAGACCGCATCGCCCGTGCCGCCGAAGAAGTCGCTGGAATAGTAGACAGCGGCCCCGACCGTCGCCGGGCCAGCCGGAACGGAGGCCGCGGCCTTCCATTCAACATAGTCCTGGTCCGATCCGGACGGCGAATTGATGTAGCCGTAATAGATGACGCCCAGGTCGATGCTGACCGGCCCAAGGGTCGGGCGGACACCGGCATAGAGGTCGAACTCGGCGTCGGTCTGGTTGCCGAAGTCGACGTTCGAAATCCAGGCGCCGGCATAGCCGAGGCCCCAGAGCGTCGCATCGACGCCCGCATAGGCCTGCGGGTTCTCGTTGGTCTGGCTGACACCGCGGAACACGTAGTCGGTGGCGGCCCCGACGTTGAACGAGAGGTCCAGCGGCTTTTCAGCTTCCTGGGCGGACGCCGTCCCGGCAAGGGCCAGGGCGGCCGCAGCGGCCATGAGCGCGGAAGTAGTCTTATTCATTTGTTGTATCCCCAATTCGCGATCGGCTCCCAGCGATCACCGAACCGAGATCGCGCGTCCGCGGCGGGCGATCAACGCAGGTCGAGCTTGTGGCGAACCACGCCCTTAGGCTGTGCGCTTTTTGAGCGACGGCAGTCGGTAGCGCCTAAATCTTAGGCGTCGAGTGAGGCCTGGCGGGGAATGGAGCGGCGTTCGCGCCCGCCGAATGCGCATCCTCTGTGCAGTCGGCGGGCGGCGCTGGCCTAGCGCATGCTGAGCGGCGCGAAGCCGAGGTGGGTGCCGGCGTCCACCAGGAGCGTCTCGCCAGTCACATGCCGCGATGCGGTCGAGGCGAGGAAAACCGCGGCTGCGGCGACGTCCTCGGCCGAGGAGGCCGCCTTCAGCGGCGTGTTGGCGGCGGCGCCTTCACGCATCTTCTGCGCGCGGTCGGCGCCGACGCCCTTGTCGAACCAGGGGGTGTCGATGAAGCCGGGACACACGGCGTTGACGCGGATCTTCGGCGCCAGCGCGCGCGCCAGGGATAGGGTCATGGTGTTCATGGCGCCTTTCGACGCTGCGTAGGGCACTGACGACCCGATGCCGGCGACCCCAGCAATCGACGAGGTGTTGACCACCGCGCCGGGCCGGGGCGCGGCCTCGAGCAGGGCGCGGGCGGCCCGCACCATCTGGAAGGCGCCCACGACGTTTACCTCGTAGAGATTCAGGAAGTCTTCGGCGGAGACCGCGTCGAGGTCGGCGTGGTTCGGTGCGAACTTCGTGGTGCCGGCGTTGTTGAACAGCGCGTCGATCCGGCCGAAGGGCTCAGCCGCCGCGGCGATGTTTCGGCAGTCGGCGTCCTTGGCGACGTCGCCTTGGACCAGCACCGCCTGGGCGCCTTCGGCTTCCACGCGGCGTGCGGTTTCCTGGGCCTCTTCCGCGCTACGAGCGTAGTTGATCACCACCACCTGCGCGCCGCGGCTGGCGGTTTCCACCGCAATGGCGCGGCCAAGGCCTGTTGAGGCGCCGGTGACGACCACGACGAAATCCTGAAAATCCTTGCCGGCCATGGCGCCCTCTCCCTGTTTCTTTGTCTAATCCTCCGTTGATAGCGGCTGGGTTTGTTGCCGCAAACCTCCGGCCGGGATAAATCGCGGCATGGAAGAAATGCATCTGACCCAGTTGGGTCGTGACGTGCGCGGCTTCGACAGTCCCGAGACGGCGGTTCTGGAGCGGGTGCCGAACCCGCAGAGCGACGTCCTCTACCTTGCGCGCTTCACGGCTCCGGAATTCACCTCGCTGTGCCCGGTCACTGGGCAGCCGGACTTTGCGCACCTGGTGATCGATTACGCGCCAGGCGATTGGTTGATCGAGTCCAAATCGCTGAAACTCTATCTGGGCTCGTTCCGGAACCACGGCGCATTCCATGAGGATTGCACCGTCGCGATCGGCCGGAAAATCGTGGAGGTCGCGGCGCCGCGCTGGCTGCGCATTGGCGGCTACTGGTATCCGCGAGGTGGGATCCCGATCGACGTGTTCTGGCAGACCGGCCCGATCCCGGAAGGATTGTGGGCGCCGGATCAAGGCGTTCAGACCTATCGGGGACGTGGCTAGCAGAAATCGCCGCCTAGGTGCGACGCGTCGTCCTACTAACCAGTAGTTGGGCGCGGGCGTCTCTGTTGTAGAGCGAAATAATGGGCCGGCCCTATACAACACACGGTGTCGGCCTAGCCCTGAGGCGGCCCGCGCCGCCCTCCGATCTGCGACATCACGAAGACCTCATCGACTAGCGGAGCAAACGTCGACGTGCTAGAAAGATGACGCCCATCTCTCCTCGGGCGTGTCACATCAGGCCGGGCGGTGCGCCATCACCGTCCGGCCGCCGTGTTTTCAGTGACTTAGGGCCGCCAGACGCTGGTCAGCGCGGCAGGATCGGGACGCTCCCGCTCCAAGGGCGACTCCTTCGCCGTACCCATGAAGACGAAACCCGCGACGTTTTCCTCAGGCGATAGCCCGAGAATCGCCTTGGCCTCGGCGTCATAGGCGTACCAGTCGGTGATCCAGTTCGCGCCGTAGCCCATGGCCTGGGTCGCATAGAGCAGTGTGGTGCAGACTGCGCCTGCCGACAGCAATTGCTCCCATTCCGGGATCTCATGCGCGCGTGTCGCGGACACGACCGCTACGCCAAGGGGCGGGGTCTTTAGCTTGGCCAGCTTGGCGGCGGCGCGGGTGTCGCCCCGCGACTGGGCCAGGGCCTCCAGCCGAGCGGCGTAGGCGGCCTTGCCCTCGCCCTCCAGTATGATGAAGCGCCAGGGCGCCAGCTTGCCGTGGTCGGGTACGCGGCTGGCCAGGGCGATCAGGGTCGTAAGCTCTTCGGCGCTGGGCGCCGGTCCCGCCAAGGTCACCGCCGACGCCGAGCGCCGCGCCGCCAGAAAGCGCAGGGTCTCCGGACTGGGGTGCTGTTCGAGCGGCGCACCGAACTGTGGCGCGGGGGGCAGGGCGGTGGACAAGGCGCGCATCTCGCTGGGAATGAGGATGGGAGCCCTTTATTGGGGGCGGCGGCTACGAACCGCAAGGTTAGTTGAGAATATGTCGCAAAAACCGAGTTGGCTCTTGGCGCACGGCGAACCTTGGCGGCGCGGCCAGGCGCGCGTCGTCTACGAAAATCCCTGGATCAGGGTGACCGAAGAGAACGCCGTGGCGCCCACCGGCGCGCCGGCGCTTTATGGCGTGGTCGGGTTCAAGAATCTCGCTCTGGCGGTCCTGCCGATAGACGATGACGGCGCGGTGGTGCTTGTGGGTCAGCACCGGCTTCCTTTCGGCGACTATAGCTGGGAAATCCCCGAAGGCGGCGGGCCGCAAGGGGAAGATCCGCTCGACGGCGCGCGACGCGAACTGGCCGAAGAGGCCGGCCTGGCCGCAGACGACTGGCAGGAGGTGCTGCGGATGCAGCTCTCCAACTCCGTGACCGACGAGTTGGCGATCGGCTACCTGGCCACCAGCTTGCGTCCATCGAGAGAGAAGGCGGAGCAGGACAAAACCGAGGATTTCTCTGTAATCCGGGTTCCCTTTCGCGAGGCCCTGGATGCGGCGATGAACGGTTACATCCGCGATGCTTTAACCGTTGCGATGCTGCTGCGGGCCTACCACATGGCCAGGGAAGGGCTTTTGCCCGGCGCCTTGGCCAGCGCCATGCTAGGATAGGGGACGTCCATGGGACGGGAGGAGCCTTTGAGCCAACGCCTGGAAGTGATCGATCCTACTGCTGCGCCTCCTGTCTGGGCGGCCCTGCGGATGGAAGCCGAACGGGCGGCCAAGGCCGAGCCCGCCTTGGCCTCGCTGCTGAACGCGGTGATTCTCAGCCACGAGGACCTGGGCGACGCCCTGTCCTATCAGTTCGCGCGAAAACTCGGCGACCAGGAGCTGCGGGCGATGAGCCTGCGGGAGCTGGCGGACGCGGCCTATCGCGCCGACCCGCGGCTGGTGGAGATCGCCGAGCGTGACCTGAAGGCGGTTTTCGAGCGCGACCCGGCGTGCAAGGGCTACGTCCAGCCGTTCCTGTTCTTCAAGGGTTTCCAGGCGCTGCAGACCCAGCGCGTCGCGCATTGGCTGTGGGGCCAGGGGCGTGAGACCATCGCCCACTATCTGCAAAGCCGGATGTCGGAAGTGTTCCAGGTGGATATCCACCCGGCGACCCGCATCGGCGCGGGCGTATTCATCGACCACGGCACCGGCATCGTCATCGGCGAGAC
>JAEXKM010000283.1 GCA_023445705.1 Pseudomonadota bacterium | reverse complement strand
TGGTCCGGACGGTCGCTACCGCCTCATCCCACTCGCCCCGAACGAAGGAACCACGACATGCGCCTGAACACGCTTCCCGCACGCCTGTTTTTCCTCGGAGCCGCGGTCATGGCCGGCCCCGCCCACGCCGCCGGCTCCTCCATGCCCTGGGAGGGGCCGCTGCAGCAGGTCCTCGAATCCATCGAAGGGCCGGTCGCCAAGATCGTGGCGGTGATCATCATCATCGCCACCGGTCTCAGCCTGGCGTTCGGCGACACCTCCGGCGGCTTTCGGCGGCTGATCCAGATCGTCTTCGGCCTCTCGATCGCCTTCGCCGCCTCAAGCTTCTTCCTGACTTTCTTCTCCTTTGGCGGCGGGGCCCTTGTCTGATGGAGGTCCAAGGCTCCTATCCGGGGCTCGAGGCGCCGGTCCATCGCGCTCTCATCGAGCCGATCCTGCTGGCTGGCGCTCCGCGCAGTCTCGCCATCGCCATCGGCACGCTGTCGGCTGCGCTCGGCCTTGGGCTTAGACTCTGGGCCGTCGGCCTTGTGGTCTGGGCGGTGGGCCATGGCCTTGCCGTCTGGGCGGCGCGCCGCGACGCGCAGTTCGTCGAAGTGGCGCGCCGGCATCTGCGGCTACCGCCCCTGATGGACGCCTGACCATGTGGAGCTTGCGCGAATATCAGCAGCGGCCAGCGCGCCTGGCCGATTTCCTGCCCTGGGCGGCGCTGGTCGCCCCGGGAATCGTCCTCAACAAGGATGGCGCGTTCCAGCGCACCGCGAGGTTCCGGGGCCCAGATCTCGACTCTGTCACAGAGGTCGAACTGGCGAGCGCCGCGGCGCGTCTCAATGCAGTGTTGAGACGTCTAGGGAGCGGTTGGGCGATTTTCGTCGAGGCGCAGCGGAACCCGGCCCACGCCTACCCTGAGAGCGCATTTCCCGATCCGCTCAGCGCTCTGATCGAAGCTGAGCGCCGTGCGGGCTTCGAGGCGCAGGGGGCTCACTTCGACAGCCGCTTCTTCCTGACCTTTCTCTATCTTCCGCCGGTCGAGCGGGACGCATGGATTGAACGCTGGTTCTATGAGGGGCGCAGGTCAGGTGCTGCGGACTGGCGCGGCGCGCTGGCCGGGTTCGAGGACCAGACCAACCGTGTGTTGGGCCTGCTGGAGGGCCTTTTGCCCGAACTGGCGTGGCTCGATGATGGTCAGACGCTGACCTACCTTCACTCGACGGTGTCAAGCAGCCGCCAGAGCATCAGCGTCCCGGCGACGCCAATGCAGCTCGATGTCCTATTGGCCAACCAACCCCTTGTCGGCGGCCTGGCGCCCCGTCTGGGCGGCGCGCACCTTCGGGTGCTGACGATCAATGGCCTCCCGTCTGCGACCTGGGCCGGCGTGCTCGACGACCTGAACCGGCTGGCCTTTTCCTATCGGTGGACGACGCGCGCCATTTGCCTGGACAAGCTCGACGCCGCCAAGCTGCTCAGCCGGATCCGCCGCCAGTGGTTCGCCAAACGCAAGTCGTTGACGGCGATCCTCAAGGAGGTGCTGACCAACGAGGCCTCGGCCCTGATCGACAGCGATGCCGAGAACAAGGCGTCGGATGCCGACGAGGCCTTGCAGGATCTTGGGGCCGACGCGGCCGGGCACGCCTTCGTCACCGCCAGCATCGTGGTTTGGGACGAGGACCCGAGCGTCGCCGACGCGCGCCTGCGTCAGGTCGAGAAGGTCGTGCAGGCGCGCGACTTCGCCTGTGTGATCGAGCGCGCCAATGCGGTCGAAGCCTGGCTTGGCGGACTGCCGGGGCATGCCTACGCAAATGTGCGTCAGCCGCCGATCTCGACGCTCAACCTAGCGCACATGTTGCCCGTGTCGGCGGTCTGGGCTGGACCAGAACGCAACGCGCACCTCGATGGGCCGCCGGTGTTCCTTGCGAGAACCGAGGGCTGCACGCCGTTTCGGTTCTCACCGCACGTCGGCGACGTCGGCCACACCCTGGTTCTTGGACCGACCGGCGCCGGCAAGAGCGTCCTGCTTGCGCTGATGGCCCTGCAGTTCCGGCGCTACGAAGGCGCGCAGACGATCGCCTTCGATTTCGGGCGCTCGCTGCGCGCCGCGACGCTCGGGGTCGGCGGCGTCCATCACGATCTTGGGGCGTGTCTATCAGGGGAGGGAGGGGCCAGCGGAACGCTGCAGCCGCTCGCTCATTGCGACGATCTGGACGAGCGCGCCTGGGCGGCCGACTGGCTGGCGGCGTTGTTGGCGCGAGAGAACGTCACCCTGGAGCCGGCCGACCGGGCGCACATCTGGAGCGCCCTTGGCAGTCTCGCTGGCGCGCCGGCCGCCGACCGCAGCCTATCGGGTCTCTCGGCGCTGCTGCAATCGCAACGTCTCAAGCAGGCCCTCGCGCCCTACACGCTGGCCGGTCCCTGGGGCGAATTGCTCGACGGGGACCACGAGCACCTGGGGGCGGCGTCGGCGACCTGCTTCGAAACCGAAGGGCTCGTCGGTTCGTCGGCCGCTCCGGCCGTTCTCAGCTATCTCTTTCACCGCATCCGAGACCGGCTCGACGGGCGGCCTACCCTGATCATCGTCGACGAAGGCTGGCTCGTCCTCGACGATCCGATGTTCGGGGCGCAGCTGCGCGAATGGCTGAAGACGCTGCGCAAACTCAATGCATCGGTGGTGTTCGCCACGCAGTCCCTCGCTGACGTTGAAGCGAGCAACATCGCTCCGGCTATCATTGAGAGCTGCCCGACGCGCATCTTCCTGCCGAACGAGCGGGCGCTGGAGCCTCAGATCGCGGCGGCCTATGGCCGCTTCGGCCTCAATGCCCGCCAAGTCGAGATCCTCAGTCAGGCCCGGGCCAAGCGCGAATACTACTGCCAGTCACGGCAGGGCGACCGCCTTTTTGAACTCGACCTCGGCGAGATCGCGTTGGCCTTTTGCGCCGCTGCGTCGCGGACTGACCAGCAGGCGATGTCGGACGTCCTGGGCCAAGTGGGGCCACAGGGTTTCGCGGCGGCCTGGCTCGATCGCCGCGGTCTCGACTGGGCCGCGGACATCATCCGCTCTCAATCCAACCCGAACGTGCCGGAGATCGCTGAATGAGCGCCCGTCCTTCTCGCCGACTGATCATCGCCGTCGGCCTGCTCGCTGGCGCCATGGCGGCGCCTGCGGCCGCCCAGGTGACTGTATTTGATCCCACCAACTACGCCTCGAACGTGCTGCAGGCGGCGCGGGCGCTCGAGCAGGTCAATAACCAGATCCAGAGCCTGCAGAACCAGGCTCTGAGCCTGGTCAATCAGGCGCGCAACTTGGCGCAACTGCCGTACTCGGCCTTGGCCACCATCCAGGACAACCTGGCTGGGATACAGGACCTGATGGCGCAAGCGCAAAGGATCGCCTTCGACGTCCGCGCTATCGAACAGGCTTTCCAAGCGGACTACCAAGTCGGCGGTTCGGCCAGCGATCTCGACCTCGTCCGCGCGGCCAAGGCGCGCTGGGATAACTCCGCCGCGGCGTTCAAGGATGCGCTAAACGTACAGGCCAGCGTCGTCGGCGGCCTCTCTGGCACCGCGGCGGAGGTTCGCGCGCTCACCAGCGCCAGTCAGGGCGCAACCGGGATCGTGCAGGCCGCCCAGGCCGGGAACCAGCTGCTGGCCTTGCAGTCCCAGCAGTTGACCCAGCTGGTCGCGTTGATCGCCGCGCAGGGTAGGGCGGAAGCCTTAGAACAGGCCGATCGCGCCGCCAGTCGAGAACAGGCGCGAGAGCAGTTCCGCAGGTTCATCAGCCGGGGGGGCGGCTACCAGCCCACTGCGGTGGAGATGTTCCGGTGAGGTGGGCCCTGGCCCTGACGGTCATCCTCTTCACAGGCTGTACGCGCGACACGCCTCCTTCGGAGATGACCGACGCCGCGCTCGCAAGCGAACTGCGGCGCTGCCGGTCGCTCGGCCTCAAAGCCTACGAAAGCAAGGGATGCCGCGCCGCTCAGGCGGAACAGCAGGCGCGCTTTCTGGCCCCGGTGGGAGGCGCGGATGAACACCGGCGTCGCTGATCGCTTCCTCAACGTCTTCACCACCTACATCGACTCAGGCTTTGGCCTGGTGGGCGGGGAGGTGGCGTTCCTTGCCACCACCCTGGTTGTCATCGACATGACCCTGGCGGCGCTCTTCTGGGCCTGGTCGCCAGGGGAGGAAATCCTCGCACGCTTGGTCAAGAAGACGCTCTATGTCGGCGCCTTCGCCTTCATCATCTCAAACTTCAATGGTCTTGCCCGGATCGTTTTCGAGTCATTCTCCGGGCTTGGCCTGCAGGCGGGCGGCGGCGGGATGTCTTCCGGCGAGTTCCTGCGGCCCGGGCGGCTTGGTCAGGCCGGGATCGATGCCGGTCGTCCGATCCTGGAGGCGGCTCAGCAGATTTCGGGGTTTCCGGCGGTGTTCGACAACCTGCCGCAGATCGTCGTTCTGCTTCTGGCGTGGCTGGTGGTCGTGGTCGCCTTCTTCGTGTTGGCGGTCCAGCTGTTCGTCACCTTAGTCGAGTTCAAGCTGACGACCCTGGCCGGGTTCATCCTCGTCCCTTTTGGACTCTTCGGGCGTACGGCGTTCCTGGCCGAACGCGTGCTGGGCAATGTCATGGCCTCGGGCGTCAAGGTGCTGGTGCTGGCGGTGATCGTCGGCATCGGATCGACCCTGTTCGACGAATTCGTTCAGAATTTCGAAGCTTTGACGCCAAATCTTGAGGAAGTGCTCTCTCTCGCTTTGGCGGCGCTCTGCCTGCTGGGGCTGGGAATTTTTGGACCTGGCATAGCCAACGGTCTCGTCTCTGGCGGCCCGCAGCTGGGCGCCGGCGCAGGCGTCGGAACCGGTCTTGCGGCCGGTGGGATGGCGGGCGCCGCCGCCATGGGCGGACGCGTGCTGGTGGGCGGGGCCACGGGCGCGCTGCGCACGGTGCTTGGCCGGATGAGGCGTGGCGGCGGTTCAGGATCGGGCGGGGCGCCTGCGGCAGGCCCGAGCACATCGGGTGGCGGTAGCGGCGGCGGCGAAGCGCGGTCGGGCCCGCCGGCCTGGGCGCGCCGGATGCAACAACGTCAGGCCGCGGGCCACGCCGCCACGACGGCGGCCCATGCGCTTCGGTCCGGCGACCAGGCGGCCGGCGGCGCCGCGATTTCCCTGAAGGAGGAGCGCGAATGAACCCCTTTCGCCGTAGCAGTGCGCGCTTTGGTGCGACGCCCATTCTTGAAACGCCTTACCAGAGAGCCGGACAGGCCTGGGACGAGCGGATCGGATCGGCGCGGGCGCAGGCCCGCAATTGGCGGCTGATGGCCTTTGCGAGCTGCGTATTATCGGCCGGGCTTGCCGCGGGCCTTGTCTGGCAGGGCGCCCGCGGAACAATCACGCCCTGGGTGGTTGAAGTTGATCGACTTGGCGCTGCCCGGGCGGTTGCGCCCGCCGCCGCCGGATTCAAGCCGGAAGATCCCCAAATCGCCTGGCACCTCGCGCGTTTCGTCGAACAGGTGCGTTCCGCCCCGGCCGATCCTGTAGTGCTGCGCGAGAACTGGCTCGCCGCCTACGACTTCACGACCGATCGTGGCGCGGCGGCGCTCAGCGACTACGCCCGAACCCATGATCCGTTCGGCAAGGTCGGCCAGGTGCAGGTGGCCGTCGATGTCTCCAGTGTCATTCGCGCCTCCCCAAGCAGTTTTAGGGTGGCGTGGACGGAGCGGCGCTACGTCGATGGCGCTCTGACGGCGACCGAGCGTTGGACGGCCATCCTGGGGGTGAGGATCCAACCTCCTCGAACGCCCGATCAACTGCGACGTAATCCGCTGGGCGTCTTCGTCAACTCGCTCGACTGGTCTCGGGAGCTCGGCTGATGCGGATCCGAACGCTGCTGCTAGCCGTCATGGCGCCAACGGCCGCTGCGGCCGCGCCACTCGTCGAACTCGGACGCGCGAACGACATTGCGCGGGTGGAGCCACGGCGCGAGGCCTTCGCCAACGCCGCCCAGGTCTTCAGCTTCTCCGATGGTGCGCTGTTCCAGATCTACGCAGCGCCAGGGCAGGTGACCGACCTTGCCTTGCAGCCCGGCGAGCATTTGGTGGGCGAGGGCGCGTTGGCGGCAGGCGACACCACGCGGTGGGTTATTGGCGAGACGCGGAGCGGCGCGGGCCCCGATGAGCGGGTCCACATCCTGCTCAAGCCAGTGGCCGCGGGCCTCAGCACAAACCTTGTCATCAACACTGATCGCCGCACCTACCACCTCGAGCTCCGCTCGACCCGCGGGCCCTATCTCGCGGCCGTGCGCTGGCGCTATCCGCTTGATGAGGCTCGCGCGGCGCGGCTCGCGCGCCTCGCGGACGAGGAGCGCAGGCAGGCGCGCGCCCAGGCCTCGGCGACGCCCCCGCCTTTGGTTCTCAACTTCGGCTATCGCGTCCTGGGGCGGGCAAGTTGGCGTCCTCTGCGCGTGTACGACGACGGTCGCCAGACCTTCATCGAGTTTGCGCCCGCAATCGCCCAGGAGGAACTGCCGCCCTTGTTCCTGAAAGGGGCGAGCGGCGAACTCGAGCTCGTAAACTACCGAGTGCAAGGCTCACGCATCGTTGTCGACCGCCTCTTCTCAGAGGCGGAGCTAAGGCTGAGGCACGGACGCGCCGGCACGACAGTTCGGCTGGTGCGGGCCGGAGGTGGAACATGAGCCAGGTTGACATGGCGACCCCTGCGCCACCGGACCTTCGGCTTCGAGCGCCTGCGGAACCGGTAGTGAGGCTCTCGCGCCGGGCCATCCTGATTGTGGCTGGCGGAGCGACGGCTCTTGTCTTCTGTGCGGTCGCGTTCGGAATGACCTACAAGCCTCGCCAGGTGGAGAAGGCTCCGGAATTGGTTGCCGGAGGATCGCCGCCCGAGGCGATAAGGCTGCTGCCCTCGGACTACCGGCGCCCGAAGTTGGGTGAACCCTTGCCGGGAGATTTGGGCCGTCCAATGCTCGCAGCGGCCGCGGAGCCGGCGTCGCCTCGAAGCCAGCAGGCTCCGACGCCGGCCAACGTCGCCGTGGTGGAGGCCGATACGGCGCGCCGCAGTCGGCTCTTCCTGGAACACGCCGGAGCCCCGCGACGCCAAGCACCTGATTTGCCCTCCCCCCTGACACTTCCGGCCGCAGCCCCCACCGGGATGCAGCGTGCGACCGCCAGTAGGCTGACTGGGCCTGCGTCTCCCTACGTCGTCCAGGCCGGAGCGGTCATCCCGGCGGCCATGATGACCGGACTGCGGTCCGATCTGCCGGGCCAAGCCATCGCGCAGGTGACTCAGCCTGTGTTCGACACGCCGACTGGAGCGATCCTCCTGATCCCTCAGGGCGCTCGGCTAATCGGAAAATACGACGCGCGACTGGCCTTCGCACAGCGGCGGATCCTGCTGACCTGGACGCGGTTGATTCTGCCCAACGGAAAGTCCCTCGACCTGGATGCGTTACCGGCCGGGGACGCCGCCGGACAGGCCGGACTGGAAGATAAGGTCGACCATCGCTGGGGGACTCTGCTTGGAACCGCTGCGCTCTCGACGCTGCTGTCGATCGGCGCCGAGATCGGTGCGGATGACGACGACGATCTGGTCCGCGCGATCCGCCGCGGGGCGATCGACACGTTCAATCAAGCGGGCCAGCTGGCCGTCGAGAAGGGACTTTCTACCCCGCCGATCATCACTATCCGACCTGGCGCGCAGGTGCGCGCGCTCGTCACCGAGGACCTCTTGCTTGAACCCTATGAGGAGGAAGCGCGATGACCGTCGTGTTGAAGCTCGCCGGGCTACAGGATGACACGCCTGTGAAGCTCATGGTCGAGTTACCCGCTGCTGTTCACCGTGACTTGGTCGCCTATGCCGAAGTCATGGCCCGTGAAAGCGGTCGGCCCATTGAACCCGCCAAGCTTGCGCCAGCGATGTTGTCGCGGTTCATGGCGACGGACCGGGCATTTGCTCGGCTCAGGCGGCAAAGCTGAGTTGCGGTTCGAGGGCGCGAATTCGGACGTTGCTGATTCGGCGTCGTCTGGAGGCGGGCCGATGGCTGCGGTGACCGCCGGCGGCTCAATATCTTTGGAGGAGAGGTACGAACCCTCCCGCGAGCCTGGGCTCCGTCGGCTGGCCGTGGCGGCTGCGGCCGACCGTCGAGGAGGTCGAAGCCCTGCCCGTGAGGAGGCGAGGCCTTAAAGAACAGTCGGCCTCGCAGGGGCCGCTTGTCGGCAGGATCCGCTGACAAACGCCCGTCGTGTTCCAAGGCGCCAGACGGTTCGCACGCTTGTCGGTGGGGGAGTTTGGAGTGTCGCGCGGCCAAGAAAACGCCCCGCGGCTTGAGTTAGCCGGGGGGCGTCAGAAGAGGCGGTGGGAGATCGTTCGGGAGTAGCTTCCTAGACGTCGGGAATCCAATTGCCGTGGAAGCCGGCGGGGACGCGGTGAGGGATATGTATCCGAGCGACGGGTTCTGCGGCGCTGTCCATCGCATCAAGAATGACAAGGTCCGTCGACTGACTGAGCGTGTCGATGACATATCCCATAAGCCACCCGTCCCCTTCCGATGCGTCGGCGGCGCGCGGAACGAACACGAATTCACCGGGCACGGCCCCAGGCCCAAACTCGCGCGAAGTCCGCTTTCCCGTGACGAGGTCGTAAAAGTAGAGCGGCTGGGGACCTAGGAAGCCGGCCTCGTGCTCGTCGGCGATGCCGACCGCCCAGGCATACCGATAGGCCTGTCCGAAGAAGCGCTCGTCGGGGCGAGGGAAGTCCTGCGGGGCTGCGTCGATGGTCTGGCGCTCCACAGTCTTAGTCTTAGGGTCGACGCGCCAGCGCTCGAAGCCGAGCGGCTTCCCGTGCGGTCCTACTGACCGGCCCTCAAACATCGTCTGGTGGACTGAGCAGTCGACGATGACCGTTCCATCAGCCTCTTCGTAGCTGTTTACGACGTGGAAGACATAGCAGGGGTCGATGCTGCACCAGATGATGTCATCCACCCCGCCTTGCCGCGGAAGCAACCCGATGCGCGCTTGGTGTTCCGTATTCCAGGCATAGGGAAATTTCTGTCCCGCAAGGGCCGCCGCGATCGAGAGCGTAACCGGCAAATCGAGTATGATCACATAGTGCTTCGTGATCGAGCAGTCATGGATCGAGGGGCCGTGCTGCACGGGGATGGGCAGCTGCCGTGTCACCTTGCCGGTCGGATCGAGAACCACATGCCAGATCGTATCTGGGATCGTCCCCTGATAGGTGATGGCGTGAAACTCTCCAGTAAGCGGGTCCAGATGCGGATGGGCTGAGAACGGCGCTGCGAGGGAGCCTTCAAAATCCGTGTAGGCTACGGTGTTGAGGTCATTGTCGAGGATGGCCGGGTTGGAGCCTGCCTCGACCATTACGACCGGCCTGCCGTGCATCTGGACAACGTTGGTGTTGACCGAGTCGCTGGCCTGTCGACGGGGACCCGGCGCGGCTGACGGACCGCCGGCTGCCTCCAGGGCCTGAGAGCGGACGTAGCGATTGCGATACCATTCGGCCTTGCCGTTCCGCAGGCGAATGCCATGGACCATGCCGTCGCCGGTAAACCAATGATAGTCCGCGGCAGGCTCCTTGTAGGGATTGGGTCCGATGCGAAGATACCGCCCGCTGAGCGAGGCTGGAATCTGGCCGCTCACCGTCAGATCGGAAATCGAGAGTTCATCGTGCAGCGGAGCGTAAACGCCGGCGAGGAATGGGTTTTCCTTGTGGTTGGCGGCGTGTTGACCGGTGCGGATGTCGGCGGGTGGGTCAGAAATCGCTTCCACGAGTGAGGCTCCCTGGACCAAATTCCAATTGATGTATACGATGTAAACATACGCACAATGGTAACACTGTCAACATCGAGAATGGCCGGGCGCGCATATCATCACGGTGACCTGAGAGCGGCTCTGATCCAGGCTGGACTTGCGGAGCTTGATCGGACGGGGCCCGGCGAATTGTCCCTGCGCGCGCTTGCGCGCGCCGTGGGGGTCTCGCCGACTGCGGTCTATCGGCACTTTCCGGACAAGGGCGCGCTCTTATCAGCGCTAGGCCAGAGCGTGGCCGAACGCCTTGGCGAATGTCAGCGACAGGCGGCTGACGGTGCACGCACTCTAGAGGACGCCTTCGCGGCGATCGGCCGAGAATATGTGCGGTTCGCGCTGGCCAATCCCACCCATTTTCGCTTGATGCTGGCCTGCTATCAGCCCCGTGAGGCGCTCTCGGGGGAGGGGAGCGTCGCCGCGCATCTTCTGCGCGAACAGGTCGCCGCCTTGACCGGCAATTGCCCCGCAGACGCAAAGCGGCTGGAAGTTCAGGCTTGGGCCATTGTTCATGGTCTTGCCATGTTGATGCTCGACGGGCTGCTTCCAATCGATGACAGGCTCATCGATGAAGTCGTGGACGTTCAAACGCTATTTGGACTGAAGATCGGAAGTGCGAACTAGCCATGTCGCACGCAGGTCCATGTTGAAGTCGCCACGTGATGAACCAGAAGCTCAGCGCCTCATGGTCGACTAGGCACGGGCCGGTTTCGAAAACATCAAACAGGGGAGGAATCAATGAAGGCAACGAATGAACTCGACGTCGTCGTTTATGGCGCGAGCGGATACACTGGTCGGCTTGTCTGCGAATACCTGGCCGATCGCTACCCTGATCCGGGGCAGCTGCGCTGGGGCATGGCTGGTCGCTCCGCCGACAAGCTGGCTCAGGTGCGCGACGAGATCGGAGCCTCAAAGGACACGCCGATCATCTTCGCCGATGCTGCAGATCCTCAGTCGCTCGAGGCAATGATCGGACGGGCCAAGGCCGTCATCTCTACCGTCGGTCCCTATCAGATCTACGGATCCGAACTGGTGGCGGCGTGCGCCCAGGCCGGTGTCGACTATCTCGACCTCTGTGGCGAACCCAATTGGATGCGGCAGATGATCGACGCGCACGAAGCTCAGGCTAAAGCCTCAGGCGCGCGCATCCTCTTTTCCTGCGGGTACGACTCTACGCCGTTCGAGCTCGGCGTCTACTTCTGCCAGGAAGCCGCGAAGGCCCAGTTCGGCGCGCCCGCTCGCCAAGTGAAGGGGCGTGTTCGTGGAAGCCGCGGTTGGTTGTCCGGGGGAACCGCGGCGAGCGGCGCCGCGACGGGCGAGGCTATGCAGAAGGATCCGCGGCAAATGGAGGTCATGCTGAGCCCGTTCGGACTGACGCCGGGCTTTGAGGGGCCTCAACAACCGACCGGAATGGAGGCCGGTGATGACCCTGACGTGGGGCCGGTATCGCCTTTCATGATGGCCGTGATCAATACGAAGAATGTCCACCGGTCGAACTATCTCATGGGTCACGCCTATGGCGCCGACTTCATCTACGACGAAATGACGATGGGGGTTTCCGGTCCCTCGCTTGCGCTCACCGATCTTGGCAAGCTGCCCGGGGGCGGACCCAAGCCTGGGGAGGGGCCGACCAAAGAACAGAGGGACGCTGGGTACTTCGACCTGCTCTTCATTGGAACCAGCGACGATGGCCGAAAGGTGCGGGTATCCGTCAAGGGCGACAAGGATCCGGGCTATGGATCAACATCCAAGATGCTCGCCGAGACCGCCATCTGTCTGGTGAACTCCACTGAGACGCCCGGTGGAATATGGACGCCTGGGGCCGCACTCCGGGGCAAGTTGATCTCGCGTCTGGAAGAGCACGCCGGCGTGAAGTTCGAGGTCGAGTAACAACGGGAACTCGTTGTCGAAATGGGGGCAGGTTGACCTGGCCCCATTTCACTAGCTTTGGCGCGCCTATTCGGCGACTTCGGTCATCGGGATGCTGATGTCCGCAAGCCTTCCCTTGTTAACGGGACGTCGCCCACCGATCAGGTTCTTGCCCATCATGAACTCGGGAGGAGAATTGAGGGCTTCGACCGCTTGGACCAGGTTCTCCTTGAGGTGGAAGACTGCGAACCTGCCGGACTGCGGGTCACCCCGAACGACCAAGTCGTCGACGTCGAAGGGGTAGCCAGCGATCTGCAGCTTCAGATCGTACTGGTCCGACCACTGCCACGGCGTCTCTGCTCGCGGCGGGGCGCGGCCGGTAATCGCGGCGGCCGCCTGTTTGGCCTGCTCAAGGGCGTTTGGAACGCTCTCCAGGCGGAAGTTCCGGTTATAGAGGGGCAATGGACGCTGAGTGACATCGCCGATAGCGAAGATGTCGGGATCGCTCGTCCGCGCTTCGAGATCGACGATGATGCCCCGGGCGCAGTCGAGCCCTGCTTCGGAGGCGATCTCCTGATTGGGAGCAGCTCCGATGCCTACGACCGCGATGTCGCACGGAAGGGTTCGGCCATCGGTCAGAACAACGGCTTCCACTCGACCATTCCGGCCCACAAAGGCCTCAGCGCTGCAGCCGACTTCGAAGCGCACGCCCTTGCGTTGATGATAGTCGGTGAAGAAGTCTGACAACGCCTCGCTGGCGACCCGAGCCAGGACGCGTGGTTCGCGCTCGATCACGACGACCTCAACGCCAAGGCTCCGTCCGGAAGCGGCGACCTCAAGACCGACGTAGCCGCCGCCAATCACAACCATCGTCTTGCCTGGAGCTAGCGAAGCCTTCAGGCCCTCGGCGTCCTCGGCCGTCCGCAAGAACCGGACCCCCGCCAGGTTGGCGCCTTGGATCGGGAGGGCGATGGGGCGGGCGCCGGTCGCGATGACGAGCGTGTCGTAGGGGATGACCCAGCCGTCGGCGCAGTCGATGAGCTTGTCGGCGCGATGAATGCGCACGGCCCTGGTGCTGCTGTGAAAGGTAATGTCGTTCTCGGAATAGAATTCCAAGGGCCTGAGCGCGAGGCTCTCGGCGTCCGCTTCGCCTTTCAGCCAGGCCTTGGAGAGCGGCGGCCGTTGGTACGGGGGAATGGGTTCGTCTCCGATGAGAACGATTGGCCCCTTGTGTCCGTACTGCCTCAGTAGGGCCGCGCAGGCGCCGCCCGCGTGCCCCGCCCCTAGGATCGCGACTCTCGCAGCTGAATGGTCACACATTCTGTCCCCCAAAGACTCGAGCGGATGGGTAATATTACGACGTGGTATTGTCTTCCAACCAAAACGTAAAATCACTCCCTACATGTTCATTTCAGTGGCTGGCGAGCAGTTGCCAGCCACCGCAGTCAGTCGAGTTCCGGGGCGTGCCAATTCGACGCTTTTCGAATGTTGTTCGATCCCGCCTGCTAGCCCGGCTCGGTGAACGAGCACCAACGCAACCTGTGGGACGCAATGATCCAGTTCCGACTCTGTTTCCTGACGGCGAGCGATCACCTTGCGGATGCGATCGACCTGCCGATGCCCTCGCTGGAGGCGGCGATCGAGCACGCTGAGGGTCTTGCTGATGGTCGGCGCATGGAGCTTTGGCGGGACGCTGAGCGAATGAAGCTGTGGCCGGCAGGCCGCGCCGAACCCGCTGCCTAGGTTCGCTCGGTCCACACGAGCGAGCTGAAACGCGAGCCCTGCACCCAGCGCAGGAAATGGGCGTTCGACCAGTTGTGGAACGTCGTTCGAATCCTTCTCGTCCCAATCGCGGCGGGGAGGCCGCGAGCAGCTCCGCGTCCCAGGGGCTGAGGCCCGTCCCTTGGTGTTGCAGCACGCCGGGGACGGGCCGTCTGGCGCCCAGGCGGCAGGGGCGCCGCAGCGGGACCACTGAGGCGACCTGCCCATCGCCGCGGCGAACCCGCCGCGGCGACAACAATCAAAGCACGCCGGCCAAACGCCAGGCGTCAATCGTGGGGAAGTAACGCAACGATGACCAAGGCTGCTTCAGCCCGCTCCTCCCAGGTGCCCTTGCTCACCGCATTGGCCTTCGCCGCTGTCAGTCTGCCGGTCGCGGCGGTGGGCATCGCGATGTCGGTCTACCTGCCACGACACTTCGCCAGCCACTTGGGCGTGGACTTGGCGGTCATCGGCTCGGCCTTCTTCATTGTCCGCATGATCGATATTCCCATTGACGGCCTTCTTGGCTGGTCGATGGACAAAACCCGCACGCCGCTCGGCCGCTATCGCCTCTGGACGATCCTGGGCGCGCCTATCCTGATGCTCGGGGTGTACTTCCTCTTTATGCCCCCCGAAGGCGTCGGCCGGACCTACCTAATCTTCTGGCTCCTCGTTCTCTATCTGGGCAACTCGATCCTAGCGCTCTCGCATGCAGCATGGGCGGCGACGCTTGCGCCCCACTACAATGATCGCTCGCGGGTCTTCGGCATCATCGCGGCGATCAGCGTTCTGGGCGCCGCCAGCGTCTTGGCGATTCCGATCGTCAACGAGGCGCGAGCAGTGTCCGACGTCGGCAACGTGGCGATGATGGGCTGGCTCATTATCCTGCTTGCGCCCATTACGGTCGCGCTCGTCGTCTGGCGAACGCCAGAGAAGATCGCCCCCGAGGTGGATGGGGAGGGCTTTCGGTTGCGCGACTACGGCGCGCTGATCGCGCGGCCGTCGTTCGCGCGAATCCTCCTGGCGGACCTTTGCTTGGCGCTGGGGCCGGGCTGGATGAGCGCAACCTATCTGTTCTTCTTCACCGACAGTCGAGGGTTCACGACGGGGCAGGCGAGCATTCTGCTCGCGATCTACATCCTGGCTGGGATTGTCGGGGCGCCGCTGATGGGGCGGCTCGCAATGAAGATTTCAAAGCATCGCGCGGTGATGGTCGCCACCACCTGCTATTCGCTGACGCTCATCTCACTGATCGCGATCCCTCAGGGGAATTTGGCGGTGGCCGCCATTCCGCTGGTGTTCGCTGGAATCATGGCCTCCGGGTTCAACGTGCTGACTCGCGCGATGACCGCTGACATCGCCGACGAGATCCGCCTGGAGAAGGGTAAGGAACGGTCCGGCCTGCTCTATGCGATCACCACGATGACCACCAAGGTGGCCGGCGCTTTTTCCATCGGGCTCACCTTCCTGGTCCTTTCCCAGGTCGGCTACAACGCCGCCGATGGCGCACAAAATACGGCGCACGCCATCAGAAACCTTGAGCTGGTGTTCCTGGTGGGGCCTGTCGTGTTCGTGATGTTGGGCGGGGCCTGCATGATTGGCTACGGCCTCGGAGCCGAGCGGCATGCTGAAATCCGTCGCCAGCTAGATGAGCGCGATGCGCTATTCGATCAGCCCCCGATCCTCGAGAGCGTGACGGCGGAAGCCGCGGTCGCCGTTCCACCTCCATCCAAGACATGACCCAGCCCGGCAAGGACGGCGTCGCGCAGTGGGGCGGGGCGGCCTTGCCCGATCTCATTGAAGCCATGGCTGGCCGGTCTCGTCAGCTTTGGCTCAGACTGGTGATCGGCGTGCTGATCGCCTGCATCGTCGGTCCCTCGTTGGGGGCGCCCCTGACGGTCGGCTGGTACGTCGCGTGGTCCCTGTTGCAACTGGCCGAAGTGGCGTGGACGCGCCGAGCCCAGCGCATGTCGCGCGAGCAGGCCGTCATCGGCGGCGTGGTGCTAGTCGCACTGGGGAGCACAGTGCTGGCCGCCCTTGGGGCGGCCGCCATCCTGAGCGGGAACAGCTGGCTGCTGGTTTGTGGTGTCTGGCTCCTGGCCGGCGCCTTGCTCAACGCCTGCGCCGCAAGCGGGACGTCCCCGGCAATCTTCTGGGCCACGGCGGCTCCGACTTTCGCCGGCACGCTTGCGGTGGTGCTGGCGGCGGCTCGGGCCGGGGCGCCTGCCGCTATGCTGTGTGCGCTGACGCTCTCGGCCACCTTGCTCTTTGTCGCAGCTCTGGCGGTTCGGGGCGTCGCTCTGCGTGCGCTGCAGTCAGCAAGGGCGGCGAGCGCATCCAAAGGCGCATTTCTCGCCCAGGTCAGTCACGAAATCCGCACACCGCTGAACGGCGTGCTCGGCATGGCTCAGATTATGTCTTCCGGTGAGCTGTCCGACGAGCAGCGCGAGCGCCTGGAAGTGATCAATCGATCGGGGCGCGCGCTGCTCTCGCTCCTGAATGACGTCCTCGACATATCCAAAATCGAGGCCGGCAAGTTGACGTTCGACGTTCGACCTTTCGACCTCGAGCAACTCGCGCTTGATCTGGCGCTGGCCTTTGAC
>JAEXKM010000271.1 GCA_023445705.1 Pseudomonadota bacterium | reverse complement strand
ACCAGATGTCGTGCAGGAAGCCGCGGCCGAACTTGGCGTCGGCTGTGGGGGCTTGTTTGGCGTCGCCGTCGGGCATGGCGCTCTCTTAACGCGTCAGGCGAGCCGCAGGAACCGGGCTGCGTAGGGTTCGAGGCGCAGGGCCGCGCCGTCGAGCCGGGCCTGGCCGGCTCCAGGCTCCAACAACTGGGCGCCGGCTAGGCGCTCGTCGCCGAAGATCGCGGGGGCCGGGCTCATGTTGAAGACGCAGGCTATCGCCTCGTCGCCCTGCCGGCGAATGAAGGCCAGGATCGGCTCCGGCGCGGTGACCATCTCCAGCTCGCCGACCGCCAGCGCCGGGGTCGCCCGCCGCAGCGCCAGGAGCGCGCGGGAGAAGGCCAGGGTCGAGGCGGGATCGGCGGCCTGGGCCTCCGCCGAGAGGCCGATGTGCTCGACCGCGAGCGGCAGCCACGGCTTGCCGGTCGAGAAGCCCATGTTCGGCCCGTCGGTCCAGGGCATGGGGGTGCGCGAGCCGTCGCGGCCCTTGGCGATCGGCCAGTAGAGGTCGCCGACGGGATCGCGGATTTCCTGGCGGGTCAGGCTCTGGGCCTCGGGCAGGCCGAGCTCTTCACCCTGATAGAGTAGCACGGTGCCCTTGAGGCTGAGCAGAAGGGCCAGCATCAGCCGGGCGATCGCCTCGCCGCCGCCGAACCGGGTGGCGGTGCGCGGGATGTCGTGATTGCAGAAGGAGATACAGGGCCAGTGGTCAGGGAAGCGGCCGAGGGTCTCGTAATGATCGTGGAAGATGGCCGGCAGCAGTTTGCGGGCATGCAGCAGCACGAAGGTGTAGGCCGAGTGCAGGCCATCCTGCGGCGTGCAATAGGCGCCGCAGCGTTCCTCTTCCTCCGAAAACTCCCCGAACACGAAGCGGCCTTCGAAGGCGTCCACCCGGCGGCGGATCTCATCCAGCAGGGGGATGTTCTCGGGCAGGTTGGAGTCGTGCAGGTGGTGCTGCATCTCGCTCGCGTGCGCCCAGTGGTGGCGCGTGCGCTCGGATGGCGGGACCGCCGGGTTGTCGGCCAGGGTGTCGTCGTGGAGGAAGGTGCCGGCCACGTCGAGCCGGAAGCCGTCGATCCCCTTCTCCAGCCAGTAGTCCAGGACGGCGAGGGCGGCCGCCTTGGCGTCTGGGTTTCGCCAGTTGAGCTTGGGCTGCTGGCGCAGGAACTTGTGATGATAGTGCTGGCGGCGGGCTGGCTGGTAGGCCCAGGCCGGGCCGCCGAACACCGAAAGCCAGTTGTTGGGGGCGGTCCCGTCCTGGGCCGGGTCGGCCCAGACGTACCAGTCGGCCCTGGGCCCCTCGGCGCCGCCGTCGCGGCTGTCGGCGAACCACGGATGCTCGTCGGAGGTGTGGGAGAGGACTTCGTCCAGCAGAACCTTCAGGCCACGGGCGTGGGCCGCACCGACCAGGGCCGTGAGGTCGTCCAGCGTCCCGTAGTCGGGATGCACGCCCTCATAGTCGGAGATGTCATAGCCCCAGTCGCGGTTGGGCGACGGGTGGACCGGCGAGAGCCAGATGGCGTCGACGCCCAGGCTCTCGATGTAGTCCAGTTTTGCGAGGACGCCCGCGAGGTCGCCGTGCCCGTCGCCGTCCGAGTCGAAGAAGCTGCGGACATAGACGTGGTAGACGACCGCGCCCTTCCACCAGGGCGCGGCCGACATCCTACGCCTCGCTGGCGCTGGTGATGATCTTCGAGACCAGGCCGTATTCGACGGCCTGCTCGGCGTTCATCCAGAAGTTCCGCTGGGTGTCCGTAACGATCTTCTCGTAGGGCTGCCCGGTTTCGCGCGCGATCATGCGGTTCACCCGCTCGCGCATCTTCACGATTTCCTCGGCCTCGATCTGGATGTCCGAGGCCTGGCCGCGCACGCCGCCCAT
The DNA here is from genome assembly GCA_023445705.1 of Pseudomonadota bacterium. Taxonomy (GTDB): domain Bacteria; phylum Pseudomonadota; class Alphaproteobacteria; order Caulobacterales; family Caulobacteraceae; genus Phenylobacterium. Next base: position 2,675 of record JAEXKM010000271.1, on the reverse strand, counting down.
GGGCTGGTGCAGCAGGAAGCGGGTGTTGGGCAGGCAGAGGCGGTTTTCCTTGTGCGCGCCCAGGAAGATGTGCGCGCCGGCCGAGGCCACCCAGCCGGTGCCGATGACCATCACGCGCGGGCCGCAGTAGCGGATCATGTCGTGAATGGTGTCGCCGCTCTCGACGTGGCCGCCGGGGGAATTGATCACCACCTTGATCGGGTCGTCGCTCTCGGCCGCCAGGGCCAGGAGCTGGGCGGTGACGCGCTCAGCCAGGCGCATGTCGATCTCGCCGAAGACCAGCACGGTGCGCGACTTATAGAGGGCGTTCTGCACCGGCCCTGCCGTCATCGGCATGTTCGGCTTGCGGGCGCCGTCTTCGCTGTCGTCGTCTTCGTCCAGGCGCCAGTTAAGCATCAGGTCAGGTCTCCAATTCAGTTGGACGGAACGTGCGATGCGCAGCCGCGCTTCGCAAGTCCCGGCGCGCGTTTCACCGGACTTTCAGCGCCAGGATCACGAGCAGGGCCGAAACCCCCAGGTGAAGGAGCATGAAGCGGACCAGGACCTGACTGTTGGACCAGCCGAGTTCCTTGCGGCAGTGGTCGTGCAGCGGGAAGCGGACCTTGGCGAGCACGTGCAGGCCGAAGAACCGCTTGAGCGCGACCTTGAGCAGGCCCGTGGCCCCGTTCAGCAGCAGCACCGAGCCGATCAGCAAGAGGAAGAGCGGGTTGTTGGTGGCCACCACCAGCATGCCGATCAGCAGGCCGATCGGCCGCGATCCGGCGTCGCCCATCAGCACCTGGCTGGGCGGGGCGTTGTACCAGAGGTAGCCGGCGATGCAGCCGACCATCAGGAAGGCCATGATCGCCCAGCTTGCGCCCTCGCGGTTGACCGGGATGTGCAGGTGCTGGGCGACGACCTCATTACCGATCACCGCATAGAGCAGGCCCCCGAGGATCATGATGGCCGTGCCGCTGAGGCTGCCCGAGACGCCGTCGACGCCGTCTGAGCAGTTGGTGGCGTTGATCGAGAGCCAGATGACGCCGGCCGCGACCGGGATCGCGATCCAGGGCGCCAGGGCGATGGAGTCCTTCCAGCCGGGCAGCCAGATGGTCACCGGCTGCAGGCCGTAGATGACCAGGGCCGCGCCGAGCGCGATGGCCGCGTCCATCACCGCAAGCTGGTATTCGGTGAACCCGCCGCGGCGGTCGTCGAGATAGCCCACTAGCAAAGCGGCCAGCACCAGCGGCACGGTCAGCAGCGGCCGGGCGGTGAAGGGCACGAAGATCATCGATGCGACACAGAAGATCGTTACGAAGACGAGGCCCGCGCTCACCGGTTTGCCGACGCTCAGCTCGGCGTTCACCGCAAAGGCCCGGCCCTGGTCGCGAGGCAACAGCGACCACAGGCGTGGCAGCAGGATCCAGGTCGCGAGGGCGCAGGTGGCGAAGCCGATCGCCGACAGGAAGAAGAACGAGTTGAAGAGCCGCAGCGGCCCCCACGCCTCGCCAAGGGTCACATAAATCCAGTTCAGCATTCAGGCAGGGTCCAACACGGTTTCGGCGGCGCGCATGTGCCGCCGATTGGCGCAGATGTCGATGCGGCGAACCGGACCGATCAGCTCGCCGCGGTGGCCACCAGGCGGGCGTAGAACTGCACCGCGCGGTCCAGGTTTTCCAGCGTCATGTGCTCGTTGGTCCCGTGGATCATCTTGATGGTCTCCATGGAGAAGACCATCGGCTGGAAGCGGTAGACGTCGCTCGCCACGCCTACCAGGTAGCGGCTGTCGGTGCCGGCAGTGACCAGGCTGGGGGCGACGGGCGCCTTGGCGGTGTCGCCGGCCAGGGCGGCGATCATCTTCCAGGACTCCGACGTGGTCGAGGAGACCGGCGAGGGTTCGTTGGGCTTGCGGCTCCAGCCGAAGGTCACGGGCAGGTCCCCGACCGCGGCCTTGGCGCGCGCCAGCACCGTGTCGGAGCTGTCGCCGGGCGCGATGCGGTAGTTGATCCAGGCGGTGGCGTCCTGGGGCAGGACGTTCTCCTTGGGGCTGCCCTTCAGCATGGTCGGGGCGATGGTGGTGTGCAGCAGCGCAGCGCCGGCCGGGGTGGCCGAAGCCTGCTTGATGATCAGCGGTTCGAACAGCCAGCGGTTGGCCATGGCCATGCGGGTCACGAAGGATCCCTGGGGCGCCAGGGTCTCCATCATCATGCCGCCAGGGCCGCTCAGCTTCATCGGGAACTGGGATCCGGCGATGTCGGTGACCGCCTTGGCGAGGGTCAGCACGCCGCCGGAATCGGCGGGCGGAGCCGAGGAGTGGCCGCCGACGGCCTCTGCGGTGACGACCAGGGTCGCGTAACCCTTCTCGGCGATGCCGACCAGGGCGACCTGGCCGTTGGTGATCGGATTGTCTGAGATGATCGCCATGCCTTCGTCGAGGACGAACTGGGCCTTGATCCCGCGGGACTTGAAGAGCTCTGCGACGGCCTGGGCGCCCGAGCCGCCGGCCTCCTCGTCATGGCCGGAGACGATGATGATCGTGCGGCGCGGCTTGAAGCCCTGCTGGGCCATGACTTCCAGGCCTTCGAACAGGGTGATCAGCGAACCCTTGTCGTCGATCGCGCCCCGGCCCCAGACGGCGCCCTCGGCGATAACGCCGTCGAAGGGCGGGAACTTCCAGTCGTCCTCGGTGCCGGGCG
>JAEXKM010000265.1 GCA_023445705.1 Pseudomonadota bacterium | reverse complement strand
CTTTGAAACCGTTGCGGTTTCCGAGGGTTCGCCATTTGCAGTGATCGCCGACGAGGGGCGCCGCTACTACGGCATCCAGTTCCACCCTGAAGTGGCTCATACGCCCCGCGGCGCGCTGATGCTGCGGAACTTCGTCCACAAGATCGCCGGCCTCAAGGGCGATTGGACCATGGCCGCCTTCCGCGAGGAGATGGTCCAGAAGATCCGCGACCAGGTGGGCGAGGGGAAGGTGATCTGCGGCCTGTCGGGCGGCGTCGACTCCTCGGTGGCCGCGGTGCTCATCCACGAGGCGATCGGCGATCAGCTCACCTGCGTGTTCGTCGACACCGGCCTGCTGCGCAAGGACGAGGCGACCCAGGTCGTCACCATGTTCCGGGATCACTACAACATCCCCCTCGTGCACGTTGAGGCGGGCGAGTTGTTCCTCGGCGAGCTCGCCGGCGTCTCGGATCCGGAGACCAAGCGCAAGACCATCGGCCGCCTGTTCATCGATGTCTTCGACCGCGAAGCGGCCAAGATCGAAGGGGCCGCTTTCCTGGCCCAGGGCACTCTCTATCCGGACGTCATCGAGAGCGTGTCGGCCCGCGGCGGCCCGTCGGCGGTGATCAAGAGCCACCACAATGTCGGCGGCCTGCCGGACTACATGAAGCTCAAGCTGGTCGAGCCGCTGCGGGAACTCTTCAAGGACGAAGTCCGCGCGCTGGGGGTCGAGTTGGGCCTGCCGCCACAGTTCGTCGGCCGCCATCCGTTCCCCGGCCCGGGCCTGGCGATCCGCATTCCCGGCGAGATCACCGAGGAGAAGGTGCGGGTCCTCCAGGACGCTGACGCCATCTATCTGGACGAAATCCGCAAGGCCGGCCTCTACGACTCGATCTGGCAGGCCTTCGCTGTGCTGCTTCCGGTGAAGACCGTTGGCGTGATGGGCGATGCGCGCACCTACGAGGACGTGCTGGCTCTGCGCGCCGTGACCTCGACGGACGGCATGACTGCCGACTTCTTCGAGTTCCCCTGGGAGGTTCTAGGGCGGTGCGCCACTCGGATCATCAACGAGGTCCGAGGCGTCAACCGGGTCGTCTACGACGTCACCTCGAAGCCGCCCGGCACGATCGAGTGGGAATAGGCTAGTCCGAACGAGCTATGCTGCGTCGACCAGGCGCAGCAGGCCCGCGAGGGTCGGCGTCTCATCGTCGCGACGCCAGGCTAGACCCGTCTCGAGAACCGGCGGGTCTTTCAGATCGACATAGCGCACGCCGGAGCGCGCCAGGTTCCTGAGCGACGCCGGCACCAGCGCGACGCCAAGGCCGGCTGAGACCAGGCTGATGATGGTCTGCATCTGGATGGCCTCTTGGACGATCCGTGCGGGTTTTCCCTGGTTGCTGAAATAACTGGTGACCAGATCGTGGAAGGCTGGCGCCACATTGCGCGGGAAAAGGATGAGCGGTGACTCGAGCAAGGCCGCCGGCGCCAGCGTCTGGTCCCGCACCGGGAGACGCCCGTCCTCTATCCAGGCGGTTGGCGCTGCGGCGACCAACGGTTCGGACAAGAGCTGGCGATAGGTCAGGGTCGGGGGCAGCGCTCGGTCGTGGGGCGGGATGATGATCCCCGCATGCCGTTCGCCGTTCTCCAAGGCCGGGATCTGGACGTCGCTGGTGGCCTCGACCAGCTCGATCTCGACCTCGGGAAAGGTCTCCGCATAACGGCGAACCAAGTCGGGCAGGACGCTGTAGTCCGCCGTGCTGACGAACGACAACGCCAGATGACCGGTCTGGCCGTCCCTCAGGCGTCGGGCCACGCCCGGCAGGTCGTCGATGGCGGCCAGGGCTTGGCGGACATAGGGTAGCCAGTTCTCGCCCAGCGGCGTCAAGCGGACGCTGCGCTTGGTGCGTGCAAAGAGCGGGGCGCCGAGTTCGCGCTCCAGGGCCATGATCGACTGGCTCAGCGGGGGCTGGGTGATCCGCAGGCGCTCGGCTGCCCGGCCGAAGTGCAGGGTGTCGGCCACCGCCGCGAAATGACGAAGCTGCCTGATGTCCATTTCATATGCATAACGACCTAATCGGCCATCAGTAATATATTTTGAGCGTAGGCTGCGCGGGCCTAGAATGCGGGCGCTTCAATTCGAGAGTCCCGTCATGCCTCCCTATCGATCGAGAACTTCCACCCACGGCCGCAACATGGCCGGCGCTCGCGGCCTGTGGCGCGCCACGGGCATGAAGGACGAGGATTTCGGCAAGCCGATCATCGCGGTCGCCAACAGCTTCACTCAGTTCGTCCCGGGGCACGTGCACCTGAAGGACCTGGGGCAACTGGTGGCGCGTGAGATCGAGGCCGCTGGCGGCGTGGCCAAGGAATTCAACACCATCGCGGTCGACGATGGCATCGCGATGGGCCATGGCGGCATGCTGTACTCGCTGCCCAGCCGCGAACTGATCGCCGACAGCGTCGAGTACATGGTCAATGCGCATTGCGCCGATGCGCTGGTGTGCATCTCCAACTGCGACAAGATCACGCCCGGCATGCTGATGGCCGCCATGCGGCTGAATATTCCCGTGGTGTTCGTCTCGGGTGGCCCGATGGAGGCCGGCAAGGTGCTGATCAAGGGCGAGATCCGTGCGCTCGACCTGGTCGACGCCATGGTGGTCGCCGCCGACGACAACTACAGCGACGAAGAAGTGGCGAAGATCGAGCGTTCGGCCTGCCCCACCTGCGGTTCCTGCTCGGGCATGTTCACTGCGAACTCGATGAACTGCCTGACCGAGGCTCTCGGCCTTTCGCTGCCCGGCAACGGCTCGGTGCTGGCCACCCATGCCGATCGTGAGGCGCTGTTTCGCGAAGCCGGACGGCTGATCGTCGATCTGTGCCAGCGTTGGTACGAACAGGACGACGCCACGGCGCTGCCGCGCGGCATCGCCACTCGCGCCGCGTTCGAGAACGCCATGAGCCTCGACATCGCCATGGGCGGCTCGACCAACACCGTCCTGCACCTGCTGGCCGCGGCCTACGAAGGCGGCATCGAGTTCGGCATGGAGGACATCGACCGACTCTCGCGCCAGGTGCCGTGCCTCTGCAAGGTCGCGCCGGCAAAGAGCGACGTGCACATGGAAGACGTTCACCGCGCCGGCGGCGTCATGGCCATTCTAGGCGAGCTCGAACGTGGCGGGCTGATCGACGCCAGCCAGCCGACCGTCCACGCCTCGACCATGGCCGAAGCCCTCGGGCGCTGGGATATCGGCCGTACCAACAGCCAGGCTACCCAGGAGTTCTTCCGCGCTGCGCCGGGCGGCAAGCCGACCCAGGTCGCTTTCAGCCAGGCCTCGCGTTGGGAAAACCTCGACCTGGACCGCGAGGCGGGTGTCATTCGCTCAGTCGAGCACCCGTTTTCCAAGGATGGCGGGCTGGCCGTGCTGTCCGGCAACCTCGCGCCTGAAGGCTGCATCGTGAAGACGGCTGGGGTCGATGAGTCGATCCTCACC
>JAEXKM010000240.1 GCA_023445705.1 Pseudomonadota bacterium | reverse complement strand
CTCCCCCTCGTCGAACTCGTCAACGCGCGTCGCGCGCTGGCCGAGGCTCGCGCCCAATCCATCGCGGCGGCCGTCGAGCGCGCCGCCGCGCGCGCCGCCCAGTCGCGGCTCGGCGGTTTCGCCGCTTCGGGAGAAGCGCAATGATCTCAGCAAGACCCAATTCTACGGCGCCGTCGCCGCGGCGGCCTTGCTCGCCGGGGCTGGGGGCTATGGCCTGTCCACGCTTCAACCTCGCGAGCCGACCGCATTGAGCGAGACGGTCGATCGTCCCACGCCGGATGCGCCGCGGGCTGTCGGGGCCGACATTGTCGAGTTGACCCCTGCCCAGATCGCCGCTTCAGGCATCAAGCTTGCCGGCGTCGGGCGCGGCGGCGGTGGAGAGGTGCAGCTTGCAGGGCGGGTGCTGCCGATGCTCGACGCCCGCGCCAGCGTCGAAGCCACTGTCGGCGGACGTGTCGAGCGGGTGCTGGTTGCGCCTGGACAGACCGTTGGGGCCGGCCAGCCGCTGGTCATTCTGATCAGCGGCGAGGCGGCCAGCGTCAGCGCGGAGGCCGCCGCGGCCGCCGCCACGGCCGCGGCGGCGCGCAAAGCATACCAGCGCGACCGTCGGCTGGGCGAACAAGGCGTCGTCGCAGCACAGGAGGTCGAAGCATCCGAGGCGCGCGCGATCGGCGCCGAAGCCGCGGCACGCGCCGCGCGGGCGCGAGCGGTGGCGGCGGGCTCTCCCCACGCATCGGGTCGCGTGAGCGTCAGCAGCCCCATCACCGGTGTCGTAACCGGTGTCTCGGTCGGCCCAGGCGGCTTCGTCGCGCCGGGCGCCGCCGTGGCGGATGTCACCAATCACTCGCGGGCGGAGTTGGTCTTCAACGCGCCTCCGACCCTGGCTGGTGCGATCGAGCCAAACGCCAGGATGAGGGTGCAGGGGCCCGCGGGAGAGTTCGAGGCGGTGATCGTCGGAATCGCCGCGGGCGCCGGCCCCGACGGCGGGGCCACCGTCATCCGGGCCCGAGCGATCGGAGATCCGCCACCGGCGGGCGTCGCCTTGTCGGGGTTCGTCGTCTCCGGAGAGAAGCCAGACGGCGTCACGGTTCCCAGCGACGCGGTCCAGACCGTCGAAGGCGAGACCGTAGTGTTCGTTGCGCTGCCCAACGGCTTTCGGGCCACCCGGGTGCTGGTCGGTCGGCAGGTCGCCGGCCGTACGGAAATCCTTCGCGGGCTGAATGGCGACGAACGCATCGCCGCCGCCAACGCCTTCCTCCTCAAAGCCGAGCTGGCCAAGGGCCAAGCCCAGCACGGGCACTAGGGGGCGAGATGTTCAAAGCACTCATCGAAGCCTCGGTCCGATTCCGCTGGTTTGTTGTTCTGGCCGTGGCGATCGTCTGTGGCTGGGGCCTGCTCGAACTGAGCCGGTTGCCCATCGACGCCGTTCCCGACATCACCAACCAGCAGGTCCAGATCACCACCGTCGCGCCCGCGCTGGCGCCTGAGCAGGTCGAGCGGCAAGTGACCTATCCGCTGGAGACGGCGCTTGCCGGCATTCCAGGCCTGACCAGCACGCGCTCGCTGTCACGCAACGGGTTCAGCCAGATCACCGCGATCTTCACGGATCAGACCGATCTCTATTTTGCGCGCCAGCAGGTCGCCGAACGGATGCGCGGCGCGCAGGAAAGCCTCTCCGAGGGCGTTGAACCGGCGCTCGCTCCGGTCACGACGGGCCTGGGGGAAGTCCTGATGTGGACGGTCGACTACGCCCCCTTCGGTCCGAAGGCGCTCGCAAAGGCGGGGGAGGCGGGATGGCAGGCTGACGGCTCCTATCTGACGCCTGAGGGAGATCGCCTGACGACGCCCGAACAGCGCGCGACATATCTCCGGACGGTGCAGGATTGGATCATCGCGCCTCAGATGCGATCGACGCCCGGCCTCGCCGGCGTCGACACCGTCGGCGGTTACGTGAAGGAGTATGCTGTCCGACCGGACGCCGCGCGCCTGTCGGCCTACAAGCTCGGCCTCGCCGATCTCGTCAGCGCGCTGGAACGAGCCAACACTCAAGCCGGGGCCGGTTTCATCCAACGCGCCGGCGAGGCGCTGATCGTGCGGGCCGACGCCCTGGCCGGTTCGATCGAAGATCTGGCCCAGGCGCCGCTCGGCAACCGCAATGGTCTCGTCGTGCGCGTCGCTGACGTGGCCACGGTCGAAGTCGGCCAGGCGCCGCGTCTGGGCGCCGCCAGCCGCGATGGGCACGAGGCCGTGCTGGGCACAGCACTTATGATCGCCGGCGGCAACAGCCGCACCGTCGCTCAGGCGGCTGCTGAGCGCCTGTCGGTCGTCGGCGCTTCGCTGCCGCCCAGCGTTGTCGCCGTTCCGGTCCTGGATCGCAGCGAGCTTGTTAACTCGACCATCAAGACGGTGGCCCGCAACCTCTCGGAGGGCGCGCTCTTTGTGATCGTGGTCCTGTTCCTGCTGCTCGGGAACATTCGAGCCGCGGCGATCACCGCCCTGATGATCCCGCTCTCCTTCCTGTTTGCCGTCATCGGTATGAATCGCTTCGGGATCAGCGGAAATCTGATGAGCCTGGGTGCGCTCGACTTCGGGCTGCTGGTCGATGGCGGGGTGGTGGTGATCGAGAACACCCTCCTGCTCCTGACCCGTCGGCGAGCCGAGCTCGGCCGGCTGCTGACCCATCACGAACGCCTGCGCGTAGCGGCCCAGTCAGCCCGGCAGATGGTGAAGCCGGCCGCCTTCGGACAACTCATTATCCTGCTCGTCTTCGCGCCGCTTCTGACCTTGGAAGGGGTAGAGGGAAAAACGTTCCATCCGATGGGCGCAACAGTGATGCTCGCCCTGGTCGGCGCGTTCATTCTGTCGTTCACGTTCGTGCCAGCCATGACCGCCCTGCTGGTTCGAGATCCCCGGAACGCGCATGTCGGCCTGGGCGGCGAGGTGGAGGAACACGAAACCCGCATCATTCGCCTGGCTCGCCGTTACATCGGCCCGGCCATCGAGGCGGCGGTGGCACGCCCGAAGCTGGTCGCCGCCGCGGCCCTCGGCGCGCTTGTGGTAGGCGGGCTGTCGTTCGCCACTCTCGGGCGGGAGTTCATCCCGACCCTGGACGAAGGCGACATCGCCATGCAGGCGCTGCGGGTCCCATCGACCTCTCTCGAACAGTCGCTGGCCATGCAGATGGCGCTTGAGAAGGCTATCAAGGCGCAGCCTGAGGTCCAGACGATATTCTCTCGGACTGGGACGGCCGAGGCCGCGGTCGATCCCATGCCGCCCAACATCTCCGACAGCGTGATCGTCCTGAAGGATCGCAAGGCCTGGCCCGACCCACGGCTTGCCAAGGAGGACCTGATCGCCCGCATCGAAGCCAAGGCAAGCGAGCAGATCGGCAACAGCTTCGAGTTCAGCCAGCCGATCGAGTTGCGGTTCAACGAGCTGATTTCCGGGGTCCGGACGGACCTGGCGGTGATGATCTATGGCGACGATTTTGCGGTGCTCCAGAAGACCGGCCAAGAGATCGCCGCAGCCCTGCGGGAGACACGTGGCGCGGCGGATGTTCGGGTGGAGCAGGCCGCTGGCCTTCCGACCCTGACGATCCGGGTCGATCGCTTCGCCGCAGCCAGCTACGGCTTGTCGGCAGCCGACGTCACGCAGGCGGTCCAGGTGGGCATCGGCGGGGCGCAGGCCGGGCGGATCTTCGAGGGTGACCGCCGCTTCGACGTCGTCGTGCGCCTGCCTGAGGCGGCGCGGAACGATCCTGCCTCATTGGCGGCGCTGCCGATCGTCTCGGCCAGCGGGACGGTCGTGCCGCTTTCCCTGGTCGCGCGCATCGAGAGCACCGAAGGTCCAAACCAGATCAGTCGGCAGAACGGCAGCAGGCGCATGGTGGTCCAGGCCAATGTGCGGGGCCGCGATCTCGGCGGCTTCGTCGCCGACGCTCAAGGGGCGGTTGCTCAGATCGGGCTGCCGACCGGGGTCTATCTCGATTGGGGTGGGCAGTTCGAGAACCTCAAGCGCGCCGAGCAACGCCTGGCGATCGTGATCCCGATCGTGTTCGTCATGATCGCAATCCTGCTGTTCATGGCGTTGGGTTCGCTTTCCGAGGCGGCGCTCGTCTTTGCCTGCGTGCCTCTGGCCCTGGTTGGGGGCGCCTTGGCGCTGCTGCTGCGCGGCATGCCGTTCTCCGTCTCGGCGGCCGTCGGCTTCATCGCGGTCTCGGGTGTCGCCACGCTCAACGGTCTGGTGCTCATGCAGGCTATTCGCGAGCGATTGCAGGCCGGGTCAAGCGCACGTCAGGCGGCGATCGACGGGGCGTCGAGCCGCCTGAGGGCCGTGCTCACGACAGCCCTCGTCGCGATCGTCGGGTTTATTCCAATGGCGATCGCCAGCGGAGCGGGGGCTGAGGTTCAAAAGCCCCTGGCGACCGTGGTCATTGGGGGCCTGTTGACGGCGACCGCCCTGACCCTCCTGGTGTTGCCGACCTTCGCGGCGCTGATGATGAGGCGCTCGGACGAATGAGGCGCTAGGCGGCCGGTCCCTCAGCAGTAGCAGGCTCGCGGCTGGCGACTTCCTTTTCGAGGAAGTAGTTGAGCGCGGTTCTGATCGCCGCGATCGCGGCGAGCTGGCCGATCTGATCCCAGGTCGGCGCGATGGCGGTTCGCACGATGTCGGCCCCTAGCGCGAACTCCAGCGCTAGGATGATCCAGCCGGCGAAGCCGACGAAAATTCCGCGCCGGACGGCGGAGTCGGTTGATTGCCCTCGCACCAGGGTGAGGACGACCCGGACCAAGGCGGTCGCGGCGCCGATGGCCACACAGAGAACGCACATCAGCTCGGCGGCCAGGGCGATATGGCTGGCGAACGCTCGAAGCAGATCTTCCATATGCTGGCTCCAGTCGGCGCAACGACGCTGTTCCAACTGTGACCGGCTGGTTGACAGCCGCCATCGGGCAAACACCCGATGGCAACGGCCCAAGGCTTGGGGAACGGTCAGCACGCGAATTGCCTGTTCGGCGGTGAGCCGCGCGGACCGCCGCTGGATCACGGCCTAGCGCATATGATG
>JAEXKM010000239.1 GCA_023445705.1 Pseudomonadota bacterium | reverse complement strand
GCATGACGCCGGCCACGGCGCCAGCCCCACCCATGTCCCACTTCATGTCTTCCATGCCGTCGGCGGGCTTGATCGAGATGCCGCCGGTGTCGAAGCAGACGCCCTTGCCAACGAAGGCGATCGGCTGGGCGTTCTTGTCGTCCGCGCCAAACCACTTGATGACCGCTAGCTGGCTCTCGCGGGCGCTGCCCTGCCCCACGCCCAGCAGCGAGCCCATGCCGAGCTTGGCCATCTCGCCCTCGCCCAGGATTTCGACCTCAAGGCCGAGGCGTTCCAGCGCCTTCACCCTGCCGGCGAATTCCGCCGGATAGAGAACGTTCGGCGGCTCCGAAACCAAATCGCGGGTGAAGGCGATCGCGTCAGCCAGGTCGGCGAGCGGCGCAAAGCCTGCCAGGGCCTCGTCGCGGTTCTCGGCGGCGACCTCGGTCTTCACGATCGAGGGCTTCTTCTCGGCTGGCTCCTTGGTGCGATAGCGATCGAACCGATACGAGGCGAGTCGCACGCCGAGCGCAGCGTGGGGCGCCGAGCCGCCGGACGGCAGCACGATCCGTAGCGTCTTCAGGCCGGAGTTCTTCACCGCCGCATAGGCCGAAGCCGCAGCATGCTCGGCGGCGGTGTCATCGAAGGCCTCGGCCTTGCCGGCCCCGATCAGCAGGATCCGCGCGGCGTCACCGGCGGCGCCGAGAACGTCGAGCACTTGTCCCTTGGCGCCAGTGAACCGCTGCGCCGCGGCGGCCCGGGTCAGGGCGCCTCCGGCCTTCGCGTCCGCTTCCGCCGCTGCCCCGCCGAGCACTGCGCCTTCAAGAACCACAAGGGCCAGCGCGCTTTTCTCGCCAAGCGCAGCCCCGGCCGCGACGAACTCGATCTCCATCAGTCTCGAACTCCAGTGGTAAATTGGTTCGCGCCACACATCCGGCCGCTGCTGCGGCTGTTGTACGAGGCGACGACGCATGATTTAGAGCAGGTTCACGTTCCGGGCGCGTAAAATCCCCGGTCGGAAACAGATTTTCTCCCTATGCCGCTGATTGACCGCTACCTGCTACGCCAGCTCCTGGGACCGACCGTGCTCGCCACGGCCGCGCTCACGGCCGTGGCGCTGCTCTCGCAAAGTCTTTCGGCGCTCGACATCATCGTCAACCAGCGCCAGAGCGCGCTGATCTTCGCCAAGGTCACGCTGCTGGCCATGCCGCAGTTGCTGAACATGGTGATGCCCATCGCCTTGTTCGTGGCGGCCCTGGTTTCGCTGAATCGTCTGCACACCGAACAGGAAATCGTCGTCTGCTTCGCCGGCGGCATGAGCCGCTGGCGCGTGATCGCGCCGGCGCTGCGGCTGGCCTCAATCGTCGCGGTCCTGGCCCTGGTCGTGAACCTGTGGATTCAGCCCCTCGCCTCCCGCGAGATGCGTCAGACCCTGTTCGAGGTGCGGACAGATCTGGCCTCGACCCTGATCCGCGAGGGCGACTTCACCAGCCCTGCGCCCGGCCTGACCGTATACGCCCAATCGGTGGACGCCACGGGCCTGATCCGCAACCTCTTCATCCATCAGGAGAAGGAAGGCGGCTCGGCCACCACCTACACCGCCGAGGAAGGCCGCCTCGAAAAGCGCAATGGCCGGCCGGTGCTGGCCATGCATCGTGGCTCGATGCAGGAGTTCAGCGACGAGGACGTCCTGAATTTCCTGACCTTCGACGACTACCCCTACGACCTGACGCCGTTCATGCGCAGCGATGAGCTGATCCACTACAAGCCGTCGGACCGCTACCTGCACGAATTGCTCTTTCCTGACCTCAGCCAGGAATGGGAGCAGCGCAACCGCCTGAAGCTGCTCGCCGAAGGCCACAACCGGATCTCCAGCCCGCTCTATAACATCGCTCTGATGGCCATGGCGTTGTCCGCGATCATGGGCGGCGGCTTCAGCCGACTGGGCTATGGCCGCCGGATCGTCATCGTCTCGGCCGTCGCCGTCGGCATCCGCATCATCGGCTTCGTGGTGCAGGCCGCCTCGGAAGAGGCCGCCTGGATCAATGTCTTCCAGTACCTCGTGCCGATTGGTGCAACCTATCTCGCGCTTCGCGGCATATTCCGCGAAAAGGTCTCTCGTTTCATAGACATGCGAAAGAGACCTCACAGGATCAGCCGTCGGCGCGAGGCCGTCGCATGATCGGGATGGGGAAGCTCGAACGCTATGTGATGACCCGCATGCTGGCGAGCGTGGGCGCGGCCCTGGCCGTCATCGCCGCGGTCATCATCCTCGTCTCCTTCGTGAACCTTTCCCGGGAAGTGGCGGTGCGCGCCGATGTCGGCGTGGCCCAGCTCTTCGGCCTCACCCTGCTGCAGACTCCCTCAGTGGTCCTGCTGCTGCTGCCGTTCGTTTTCCTGTTCGGCGGCATGGCCGCCTATGTCGGCCTCAACCGCCGCTCCGAACTTGTCGCCATGCGGGCGGCCGGCATCTCGGCATGGCGCTTTATCCTGCCGTCGGCCTTCGCCGCGGCGGCGATCGGCGTCCTCGTGGTCCTAGTCCTGAACCCGCTCGCCGCAGCCTCCAGCGCGAAGTACGAGGCGGACCGGGCGAACCTGATGGAGAACTACCTGACGGACGTCCCCAAAGAGGTGTGGCTGCGGCAGGGCGATGACCGGACGCAAATGGTCATCCATGCGCGCCAGCGTGACACCGCCGAAGGACGGGTCCGACTGAAGGGCGTGTCGCTCTTCGTCTATCAGAAGGACCAGCAGGGCCGACCGGAGTTCAAGCGCCGGCTTGAGGCGGCCGAGGCGCAACTCTATCCCGGCTACTGGAAGCTGACCGACGTCAAGGAAGCCTCGGCCGGTGAGAGCTCGGTGCGCTCGGATTCGCTTTCGATCCGCTCCAGTCTCGACGCCGAGTCGGCGATGGAGCGCTTCGCCGCCCCGGAATCTGTGGCTTTCTGGCGACTGCCGGACGCCATCCGCATCACCGAACAGGCCGGGTTCTCCGCCAACGGATATCGGCTGCGCTTCCAGCAGCTTCTGGCGACCCCGGTGCTGTTCGCCGCCATGCTGATCCTCTCGGCTGCTTTCTCGCTGCGCCTGGCCCGTCTCGGAGGCCTTGCTGGCCTGGCGGGCGCGGGCGTTGGCCTTGGTTTTGTCGTCTTCTTCTTCAACGAGTTTTCGGGGGCTCTCGCGGATGCGGACATCATCCCGCTGTTCGCGGCGGCCTGGGCGCCGCCGGTCGTGGCTCTGCTGTCGGGGCTTGCGCTGCTCTGCTACACCGAAGACGGTTGAATCGCCGGGCCGTCCGGCTATGCATCCCGGCTTGAACCGCGACGAGGGGAGTTCATGAGTCTCGGCAGGCGTTCAGCCTCAGCCAAGCGCGGCCTGCTTGCAGGCGTCGCGCTCATGGTGCTCTGCGGCGCGGCCGCGCATGCGCAGGAGGCCACGCCTTCGGCTGCGCCAGCCCCTGCGCCGTCTCCCGACGGCCTGACCCCCGATCAGCTCTATATGGAAGCTGACCTGGTCATTCGGGACGACAAGAACAAGATCACGACCGCCCGCGGGTCCGTCGAGGTGCGCTATCAAGGCCGCACCCTTCGCGCCGACGAGCTGGTCTACGACGAAGCCAAATCGAGGATGCGGGCCACCGGCCACACCACGATCATCAACGCCGACGGCACCGTTCAGTATGCCGACGAAATCGTGCTCGACGACCAGATGACCGCGGGCGTCGCGACGGGCTTCTCAGCTCGCCTCGGCGCGAACGCCAAGCTCGCCTCGGCGAGCGCCGTCCATCGCTCCTCGACGATCAACGAACTGAACCGCGCGATCTACACGCCATGCGAGATCTGCGCGGCCGACGGCACGCCGAAGGCACCGACCTGGTCAATCAAGGCCGACAAGGTCGTTCAGGACAAGGAGCGCCAGCTCGTCTTCTACCGCAATGCGGTCGTGAAGATCCTGGGCGTGCCGCTGTTTTACGCGCCGATCTTCTGGCATCCGGACCCACAAGCCGAGCGGAAATCCGGTCTGCTGACGCCGGAACTCTCGCTGTCGGATCGTCGTGGCGCGTCTTACGAGCAGCCCTACCTCTGGGTCCTTTCGCCATCCTCGGACTTGACCCTAAGCCCGCAGATCAACACGGAAGTTAACCCGTTCCTGAACGGCCATTTCCGCAAGCACTTCTATTCTGGCGCCCTGGATGCGCGGTTCGGCTACACCTACGACAAGGATTTCGACGGCAACGGCAATCGCTTCGGCGAAGCGACCAACCGCAGCTACATCCTGGCCGCAGGCGCCTTCGCGATTAACGAGAAGTGGCGCTGGGGCTTCACAGCCGAGCGGACCTCCGACGACCTGCTGTTCGACAAGTACGACATCGGCGGCGTCTACGAGCAGCGCGGCCCGTATGTCGCCGACGACCGCCGTCTGATCAGCCAGATCTACACCACGCGCGAGGATCAGAACTCCTACTTCTCGGCCGCCGCTTTCTCGATCCAGGGCCTGAGGCCCGAAGACAACGACCGGACCTTCCCGTTCGTCGGACCGCTCATCGAAAGCCGCTGGGAGCCGATCGAGGAGATCGGCGGAGGCCGCCTGCGGGTCCGCGCCAGCGCCGTCGCCCTCACCCGCGACCAGGCTCCCGAAGCGCCCCAGCTGCGGCTCGACGGGCTCGACAGCCGCCGGGCGACCGGCGAACTCGACTGGCGCACGACCTATACGACGGCGGGCGGCCTGCGGATCGCGCCGTTCGTGCAGGCGCGTGTCGACGCCTATTCGATCGACGACAACCTGGTCGGCTTCCTGTCGAACGCGTCGCGCTCGGAGACCACGGCCCGCGCCCTGGGCGTCGCCGGGGCCGACATCAGCTATCCCTTGTTCCGTAAATACAAGAGCTTCACGGCAGTAATTGAACCATTGGTTCAACTCGCTTTGTCGCCGGAACTAGATCAGATCGAACTCGGCAAGACCCTGATGGGCGACGTCGTCTATCTGAACGAAGACTCGCTGACCTTCGAGTTCGACGAGACCAATCTGTTCCGTCCGAACAAGTTCCCGGGCTACGACCTCTATGAGGACGGGTTGCGCGCCAACGTCGGTCTGAGGGGGTCTCTGTTCTGGGATGACGGCCGCCGCGCCACCTTGCTGGTCGGCCGCTCGTTCCGTAACGAGCGCAACGATATCTTCTCAGAATCCAGTGGCTTGCGCGATCGTGCTTCGGACTGGATCGTCGCGGCCACCGCCGAGCCTCTGCCCGGCGTGTCCTTCTTTGGCCGCGCCCGCCTCGACGCCGACGACCTCAGCCTCGCCCGCGCCGAGACCGGCATCAACGTCTCCAACTCCCGCTGGGGTTACGGCTACGTCCGCTATCTGCGCGACCGCTCTAATCCCAACTCCGTGGACAACACCGGCAAGGTCGAAAACCTCGACCTCGGCGGCGAGCTCTACGTCACCAAGAACTGGGGCGTGACGCTCTACGGCAACCGCGATCTGGTGCAGAACGGCTGGGTGATACGGGACATCGGGGTGGTCTATCGCGACGACTGCACGCGCGTCGACTTCGTGTACCGGCGTGAGGACACCGTGCTGAACCGCCTAGGTCCCTCCGAATCCTTCTCGATTCGCCTAACCCTCGCCACATTGGGCGAACCGATATATGGCAACTGACAACCGCGGCAGCTCACAGCGCGCCGCTGCTACGGCTACGCTGAGGAAGACCCCATCCATGAACCGCGCGCGTAAAGTCACGGGCCTTGCGGCGCGGAGCCTCGCCCTGGCCGCCGCCTTCGCCGCTGCGGCCGCTCCGATCGGCGCTTCGGCTCAGGA
>JAEXKM010000185.1 GCA_023445705.1 Pseudomonadota bacterium | reverse complement strand
ATGTGGGCCACGCCATGAGCCGTATCGCCTCCGTCCTGCTTCCCATGCCCCTGCCCGAGGCGTTCGACTACGCCGAGCCGGAGGGCATGGAGCTTGTTGTCGGCGACCAGGTGGCCGCG
This sequence comes from Pseudomonadota bacterium, assembly GCA_023445705.1. GTDB lineage: Bacteria > Pseudomonadota > Alphaproteobacteria > Caulobacterales > Caulobacteraceae > Phenylobacterium. Next base: position 2,433 of record JAEXKM010000185.1, on the reverse strand, counting down.
CCGCTGGGGCCCCGGCTGCTGCGCGGCGTGGTCGTCGCCCTGCGCGAAGGGGCCGGCGGCAACCGCCCGCTGAAGCCGCTGGAGGGAAAGCTCGAGTCGCCGCCGCTGCCGGCAGGAGCCATCGAGTTCGTCCAGTGGGCCGCCCGCTATTCCGTCGATGCGCCGGGCCAGCCGCTGGCCATCGCCATCCGCGGCGCCCGCGCGCCCAAGGCCAAGCCGGAAAAAGTGCTGGAAGCCACCGGCGCCGCCCCCGCCCGCATGACCCCGGCGCGGGCCAAGGTGATCGAGGCGGCGGCCGCCGGCCCCATGGCGCCTGCCGATCTCGCCCGCGCCGCCGGCGTCTCCGCTGGCGTGGTGAAGGGGCTGGTGGACGAAGCCGTCCTGGCCCTGCGGCTGATCGAGGCGCAGGATGGTTTCGAGGCGCCCGATCTCGGCCGCGCTGGCCATCCTCTGAACCCCAGCCAGGCGGCGGCCGCCGCGGCCCTTACCGACATGGTCGGGGAGGGGAGCTTCAATGTCGCCCTGCTCGACGGCGTCACCGGGTCGGGCAAAACCGAGGTCTATCTGGAAGCGGTGGCCGCCGCCCTGGCCCGCGACCCGGACGCCCAGGTCCTGGTCATGCTGCCGGAAATCGCCCTGACCCAGGCGGTGATCGCCCGGTTCGTGGAGCGCTTCGGCGTGAAACCTGCCGAATGGCACTCCGATGTCGCCCCGCCGATGCGCCGCCGGGTCTGGGACGCGGTCGCCACCGGCAAGGCGCGCATCGTGGTCGGCGCCCGCTCGGCGCTCTTCCTGCCGTTCCGCCAACTCTCCCTGATCATCGTCGACGAGGAGCACGACGGCTCCTACAAACAGGACGAGGGCTTCATCTACCAGGCGCGCGACCTCTCGGTGGTGCGGGGCAAGATCGAGAACGCCGCCGTCATCCTGGCCTCGGCCACGCCCTCGCTGGAGACCCTGCGCAACGCCGAGACCGGCCGCTACCGCTGGCTGCGGCTCGCCGCCCGCCACGGGACCGCGCGCCTGCCCGACATCACCCTCGTCGACCTTAAGGAAACCCCGCCCGAGGCCGGCCGCTGGCTCTCGCCGCCCCTGGTCCAGGCGATCGAGGAGACGCTAGCCGCCGAGGAGCAGACCCTGCTGTTCCTGAACCGCCGTGGCTACGCGCCCCTGGTGCTGTGCAAGGCCTGCGGCGAGCGCATGACCTCGCCTGACACCGACTCCTGGCTGGTGGAGCACCGCTATTCCGGCCGGCTGGTCTGCCACCTCACCGGCTTTTCCATGCCCAAGCCCGACCGCTGCCCCCATTGCGGCGCCAAGGACAGCCTGGCCTCCATCGGCCCGGGCGTGGAGCGGGTGGAGGAAGAGGCGCGGTTCCTGTTTCCGCAGGCGCGGGTGGCGGTGTTCTCTTCGGACACGGTCTGGGACGCCAAGGAGGCCCGCCGTCTGGTCGACGCGATGGCGCAGGGCGAGATCGACATCCTCGTCGCCACCCAGGCCGCCGCCAAGGGCCACAACTTTCCGCGCCTGACCCTGGTGGGCGTGGTCGACGCCGACCTCGGCCTGCGCGGCGGCGACCTGCGGGCGGCCGAGCGCACCTATCAGCTCCTGGCCCAGGCCACCGGCCGCGCCGGCCGCCGCGACCGTCCGGGCAGGGCGCTGCTGCAGACCTATGCGCCCGAGCACGCGGTCATGCAGGCGCTCAAGGCCCAGGACCGCGACGCCTTCGTCGCCGCCGAGATGGCCGAGCGCGAGATCATGAAGCTGCCGCCCTTCGGCCGCCTGGGGGCGATCGTGGTCTCGGGCCCCGACGCCGCGGCGCTGGAGGCCTTCGCCCAGGAGATGGCCAAGGTCGCCCCCAACGCCGAGGGCGTTGAGGTCTACGGCCCGGCCGACGCGCCGCTCAGCCTGGTCCGCGGACGCCGGCGCAAGCGCTTCCTGATCCGGGCCGACCGCAACGTCGACCTCTCGGCCTATCTCGCGACCTGGCGCGCGCGCATCCGCCCGCCGGGCGCGATCCGCGTCGCTATCGACGTCGATCCCTACAGCTTCCTCTAAGGGAAGCTGAGGACGCGGCTGGCCGCGTCCTCCCTTGCCAGGTTTAGTGCACGCTTGGCGGCGTCTCGCCGCGCGTCGCGCGCTTCTTGTCGGCGTTGCGGCTGGCCATGTTCAGGCCCTCCACCAGGCCGGAGAAGGCCATGGCCGCATAGATGTAGCCCTTCGGCACGTGCACCCCGAAGCCGTCGGCGATCAGGGTCGCGCCGATCATCAGCAGGAAGCCCAGGGCCAGCATCACCACGGTCGGGTTCTCATGGATGAAGTTGGCCAGCGGGTCGGCGGCCAGCATCATCACGCCCACAGCGACCACCACCGCGATGACCATCACCGGCAGGTGATCGGTCATGCCCACGGCGGTCAGGATCGAGTCGATCG
>JAEXKM010000145.1 GCA_023445705.1 Pseudomonadota bacterium | reverse complement strand
GGCCCCCTCAGTCGGCTTCGCCGACAGCTCCCCCAGCGGGGGAGCATCTGAGACCCCATATCCGCTTCCATGATCCGTCCTGAGAGCCTGCTCTGTCCCAAGCCCGAAGGGCTTTATTGCGCGCCGGGGGATTTCTTCGTCGATCCGGTGCGGCCGGTGACGCGGGCGGTGATCACCCACGGCCATTCCGACCACGCCCGCGCCGGCCACGGGACGGTGGTGGCGACGCCCGAGACCCTGGCCATCATGGAGGAGCGCTATGGCCGCGACTTCGCCGGCTCGACGCAGCCGCTGGCCTATGGCGAAAGCGTCTCGCGCGATGGCGTGGAGGTGACCCTCGTGCCCGCCGGTCATGTGCTGGGCTCGGCTCAGGCGGTGGTGCGCTGGCAGGGCCTGACCATGGTGGTGTCGGGAGACTACAAGCGCCGCCGCGATCCCACCTGCCCGCCGTTCGAACCGGTCCCCTGCGACGTCTTCATTTCCGAGGCCACCTTCGGCCTGCCGGTGTTCCGCCATCCCGACGACACGCACGAGATCGCCAAGCTGCTGCGCTCCATCGAGCAGTTTCCGGAGCGGGCGCACATGGTCGGCGCCTACGCCCTGGGAAAGGCCCAGCGGATCATCCGGCTGCTGCGCGAGGCGGGATGGGAGCGGCCGATCTATGTCCACGGCGCGCTGGAGCGGCTGAACCGCCTCTATGAGGACCACGGCGTGGCTTTGGGGCCGCTGGCCCCGGCGACGACGGGCGCCAAGCAGGACTTCGCCGGCGAGATCATTATTGCGCCGCCCTCGACCCTGGCGGACCGCTGGTCGCGCCGGTTCCCCGATCCGGTGGCGGCCTTCGCCTCCGGCTGGATGCAGGTGCGGGCGCGGGCCCGGCAGCGGGGCGTCGAGTTGCCGCTGGTGATCTCCGACCACGCCGACTGGGACGAACTGACGGCCACGGTCGACGAGTTGCGGCCCGGTGAGTTGTGGATCACCCACGGCCGGGAGGAGGCCCTGCTGCGGTGGGCCGAACTGCACGGCGTAAGGGCGCGGGCCCTGGCGCTGGTCGGGTATGAGGACGAGGCGGAGGACTGATGCTGGCCTTCGCCGAACTGCTCGACCGGCTGTCGCTGACCTCGTCGCGGAACACCAAGCTCACCCTGCTGCGGGACCATTTCGCCAACGCGCCGGACCCGGACCGCGGCTGGGCGCTGGCCTCCCTGACAGGGGAGCTTTCCTTTCATGCGGCCAAGCCGGCCTTCATCCGCAAGGCGGTGGAAGCGCGAATGGACCCGGTGCTGTTCGGCTGGTCCTACGACTATGTGGGCGACCTGGCCGAGACGGTCGCCCTGGTCTGGCCCGCGCGCCCGGGCGCCAACCGCGAGCCGGAGCTGTCCGAGGTGATCGACGCTCTTCGCAGCGCCTCGCGCTCGGAGGTTCAGCGGCTGATCGAGGCGTGGCTGGACGCGCTCGACCCGGTGGGCCGCTGGGCGTTGCTGAAGCTGATGACGGGCGGCCTGCGGGTCGGCGTCTCGGCGCGGCTCGCCAAGCAGGCGGCGGCCGATCTGGGGCCGGTCCCGGTCTCGGAGGTGGAGGAGATCTGGCACGCGCTGCGCCCGCCCTACGAAGACCTGTTCGCCTGGCTGGAGGGTCGTTCGGAGCGCCCGACTGCCGATGCGCCCGGGCGCTTTCGACCGGTGATGTTGGCGCAGGCGGTGGATGAGGAGGTCGACTTCGGCAAGCTCGACCCGCAGGACTACGCCGCCGAGTGGAAGTGGGACGGCATCCGCGTGCAGGCCGTGAGCGAGGGCGGCGTGCGCCGGCTCTACACCCGGACCGGCGATGACATCTCGCGCACCTTTCCGGACGTGCTGGACGCCCTCGAGTTCGAGGGCGCGATCGATGGAGAGCTGCTGGTGCTGCGGGACGGCGCCATCGCCCCGTTCTCGGACCTGCAGCAGCGCCTGAACCGCAAGAGCGTCAACGACAAGCTGCTGGCGCAGTTTCCGGCCGGCATCCGGGCCTACGACCTGCTGGCCGACGGGGAGGAGGACACGCGCGTCCTGCCCTTCGCCCGGCGCCGCGCCCGGCTGGAGGCCTTCGTCGGTCGCCTGCGGACGAGCCGGATCGACCTGTCGCCCGTGCAGCCGTTCGAAACCTGGGCCGAGCTGGCCGACCTGCGGCGAAGCCCGCCGCCTGGGGATGCGCAGATCGCCGAGGGTCTGATGCTCAAGCGCTGGGATTCGGTCTACGAGGCCGGGCGGCCGAAGGGGCCTTGGTTCAAGTGGAAGCGCGATCCGTTCCTGGTCGATGCGGTGCTGATGTACGCCCAGCGCGGGCACGGCAAGCGGTCTAGCTTCTATTCCGACTACACGTTCGGCGTCTGGACCGAGGGCGTGGACGGCTCACGCATGCTGACCCCGGTCGGCAAGGCCTATTTCGGCTTCACCGACGAGGAGCTGAAGCAGATCGACAAGTATGTCCGCGATAACACCGTGGACCGCTATGGACCCGTCCGGGCGGTGCGCGCGGACGTTCGCCACGGCCTGGTGTTCGAGGTCGCGTTCGAGGGCCTGCAGCGTTCGAGCCGCCACAAGTCGGGCGTGGCCATGCGCTTCCCACGCATCAATCGCATCCGGTGGGACAAGCCCTCTGGCGAGGCCGACGAGTTGGCGGTGCTCGAGCGGATGCTGGAACAG
>JAEXKM010000090.1 GCA_023445705.1 Pseudomonadota bacterium | reverse complement strand
TCGCGGTCGCCTTTTGACGGTGGTGGCCGCTTTCTCGGGCGTCTCCTCTATTTGGTCAGGTCACGACCCCTGAACATCCCCCTCTGATCGCCGATCGTCTCCCCCTGTAAGGTCACGGCGCGGCCGATATTCGCGCCTATCGCCACGCGGTTCGAACAGCTCGCGGATATGTCGGGTGATCCATTTGGCGTCGGACTTGAACGCCCAGGTTTCGTCGACGTCGACGAGCTTCTCAACCTCGCGGGCGCACCGCGACAAGGAGATCTCGCGGTCGCCGGCAATGATCTGCCGCGCGATCACCCGTAGCTTTTCCGTTCGATCGCGGCTGCTGCGTCGACGGGCGCTGGAGGCCTTGGCTTGGGCGCCTGCAGCCTGCCGCCCCCTGGTAGCTGGCTCAAGGAGCTGCATCTCGGCCTCGGCCTTGGCCATCAGGTAGCCGAAGGCCACGAACGCTTCGTGGTCGTAAGACTGGTAGGCTTGGATCAGCGCCAGCAAGGCCTTGCCGTAGGCCGGTGGCAGGTCCGACCTTGGCTTGGGCCAAGTCTCCAAGTCCTGGCTTGAGAGGGACTCGATGTCCTCAAGACCGGACACTTCCTCCAGCCGTTCAACCAGGCCTTGGTGAGCGCCCGCATAGTCGTCGATCTCGATCAGCGCCTCGATTGCCGACGCCGTTAGCAGCGTGAGCGGCCTCTTCGCCTGCTCGGCTCTTCCGTTGGCGTGCAGCACGAACAGATGGACCTGCTTACCTTCTCGCTGGGACTCGTCCTGGAAGTCGGCGAAGGGTGACTTCAGCCGCGCTGTGGAGACGACGCTGGCAACGACCGACGCGCCTGCCTCTACATTGATCACCGGGCCAAGCGTCTCCATGAATTCCCGGACGTAGGCTGGCGTCCACGGAAAGATGAACTCTGGACCATACAGTGCGGCGCGCCGACCATAGAGGCCAAGGGACGCCAACGGCCGCCACAGGGCTTTGTCGACGTCGCACCGTAGATCGAAGTAGACCCCGTCGACTGTGGTGGGTTTGACGTCCGACCACGCCCGCAGGAGCCGATCAGCCCGGATGAAGCGCGCCTTTTCCTCTTCGCTCATCTGTTTTGGCTCGTCAGGACCGTTCATCGGCGGGGGCGGGAGCCTTGGGGGCTGCCGGGTCGTTCACCGGCTTTCGACCGCTCAGCGACGTCGCGGCAGCTTTCGACCAGCCGCTCGGCGAGCGTCCGGGGCCGCAAGCCATCGTAAAACAGCTCTACGAAGTTCGGGTCCATCACACATGCCCTGACACCGTGCGCTTCGACGATGGGAAGTCGCCCGCGCACCAGCGATGGCCGAAGGTTTTTATGCATGGCGCGAGCACGGCCAGCCTCCTTTTGGGTTCCCCACCTCAGCTTGCCGCCGGCCTGGGCGATCAGTTCGGCGAAGCCGTCCCAGTCGAGGTACATCAGTACGTTGTCTAGAAACGCGCCGTAGGTCACAGCCGCGACATGGCTTGGGCCGAGGCCGCGGAAGTACAGCGGTTTCGCGAGCGGGTAGGCCATGCCGGTGTTTAGTCCGACCAGTTTGTCCCGATCGCGCGGCGGAAAGCGGGCGGTCGCCGAGGCGTACCAGGTCGACTTCAATTCCAACGCCTCGGCAAAGGCTTGCACCGTGCGAGGCGCGCCGCGACGCCCGGCCGGCGCCGCGTATATCCAGAGGCAGCCATCGACGCATTCTAGAACGCCACCGCCGCTCGATGCCGCTACGTCCAGTTGGCCGCGAAGCAAGTCATCATAGGTTTCCGGAGCCACCCCGCTTTCGACGACCGAGATGGTATGACCGGTCACCGGGTCGACGCCGTGTTCGTCTTTCAGCAGGAGAAGCGCCTGCTCGGCCGTCGCCTTCTGTCGCTGCACGCGAGAAAACTGTCGGACGGCCTTCTCGCCATGCTTCTCGCGAAGCGCGGCCTCTGCATTGGCCCGTTCTTCGGGTGAGGCCTGCATCGCTGCAACGACCGCCTCGTTCACTGCGCCTTCTTTGAGTTCGATGAACTCCGGGACGGGGCGCCGCCCGTCGCGAATGTGTAGGATGTCGCCCAAGTCCACGCAGGTCGTCGCGTCGTTCCACAGGGCCAGCGCCAGCGGCTCCCGGTTCAGTCGATCCAGCGTATCCATCACGGAACCGGGATTGCAGTCGAGAAGGTTTGGACGGGTTCGATATAGACAAAGGCGCTTCACCCGGTGACGCTCCAGTCCGAGAACCGTCCAGACAATGGCGTCGTTGACCCGTCGCCATACGGCTCGGCCGTAGTCTCCGAACTGCTTGCCCTCCGGCCCGAGCGGATTCGTCTTTTCCCGGTTGAGCCAGCCTTCGAAGAACAGCAGGCGCTGAATCGCGCGTTTGTGCATGCCTTTCCACGTGGTGTGGCAGGCCTGCACGAACGCTGCGTGGTTGGCGCTGATTGAAGCAGCTGTTTCGAAGCGCGGGTCAGGACCCGCAGGCTTCAACAGCCTGCCAGCAACGTCAGCAATCTCCTCCTCGGGGTTCATGACTATCGCGGCGCAGCTCCCTCGCCGCTCCGCGGCTCAGGGCGCCGATACTCTGCATCGGCATCCAGGTCGTCCAGTAAACGAATCGCAGATGATGCTTGGAACTCACAATCCCACGCCTCTCGCCAGTTGAGCTTCAAAGCGTCCGCTAGCGCTCGGTCGTCCTTTCTTGCGGCAAATGGCGATGTGCAGCGAGCGGACCTTCTCGACCTCCGGGAAGAGTCACGAGTCCTAGCGGCCGCGGTCCAGTCCTCTCTGTCGTCCAACTGAGCGAACCAGTTCGTCAGCCAACCCGCGCTGCGGCCCGCTCCGGTCGATGCCCAACTCACTCCGCCGCTGCGCCAGCGCCTGACGCAGCTCGGGATCACGGTGCAGTTGCGTCGCGAGCCGATGGAAGTCGCGCTCGACAGCTCGACGCGCGAAGATGTCGCCGCCCGCCCTCATCGATCGGCTCTTCGCCTCCGCCCACTCGAAAATGAACCGGTCGGCTCGGCGCGTAACCGGGTCCTTGCCGCTGACGCCCCGCCGCGCTGCGAACCCGTCGCTGTAGTCCAGGGTGGTGTCCTTCGGTCGCTCGCGGCTGAGCGTCGCCGCCAGCTCAGAGCGGTCGCGGAAGTCCTCGCGCGCATAGTGCAGCGTCGCCTCGGTCCGGTGGCGCGTCATGCCGACGTAGGTGGCGTGTCGGTCCAGGCCGCTCGTCGCCAGCAGGTGTGCCCGGTCGACGGTCACGCCCTGGCTCTTGTGGATGGTGGCGGCGTAGCCGTGATCGACGTGGGCGTATTCATGCGTCGAGAAGGCGACCTGGCGTGCGCCCAGCCCGTCGAGCCGCACGGAAATTGTGCTGCCCTCCACGCGCTCGACCACGCCGAGGGAGCCGTTCTTCACGCCAAGGGAGCGCTCGTTGCGCAGGAACATGATCCGGTCGCCGGCGGCGAACGCCCGCTCGCCGCGCTCTGTTTGCACGACCTGGTCTTCGCCGAGGCGGCCGCTGTCCCTGAGCCGCTGCCGCGCGAGACCGTTTAGTTCGGCGACGTCGGTCCGGGTGTGCGCCAGCATGATCTGTCGGTCCGCTGGGTTGGCGAGCCGCGCCTCATTCCACTGCTCGACGAGGCCGGCGCGCGCTTCAGCTCGCGTGGGGTGCTCGACCACCGACCCTTGCGCCGCGTAGCGATCAAGCGCCTGCGATGTGCGGCCCGTGGCGAACTCCCGCGTCGCCTGCCGCTGCCAATCAGCAGTCTGCCGGCGGACCTCCGTGATCTCCGCGGCGCCATGCCGTTCGGCGAGCGCGCGGAAGGCCGCGCCGGCCTCAATAGCCTGCAACTGCTCGACGTCGCCGACCAGGACGACCTTGGCGCCCGCCTGCTCCGCATGCCCGAGCACGCGCTCCATCTGCCGGGAACCCACCATGCCGGCTTCGTCGATCACCAGCACGTCGTTCGGGCCCAGCCGGTCCCGGTCGTTCGCCCAGCTGTGTTCGAGGCTGGCAAGCGTTCGCGACCTGATGCCGGAGCTGCCTTCCAGGCTCTCGGCCGCGATGCCAGAGAGCGCCGCGCCGCGGACGTTCAGGCCGTCGGCTTCCCACGCCTCGCGCGCCGCGCCGAGCATGGCGCTCTTGCCGGAGCCGGCGTAGCCGACGACCAGCGAGAGATCGCCGCCGCCGGTGACATGCGCCAAGGCCTCGGACTGCTCCCGCCCCAGGGTGGCGGCGCGCCCGCCATCTTCTTGCGGGCGGACCGCAAGATCCTTGCGGGCGGCGAGCCGTTCGGCGGCGTCTTCGAGCCGCTGTTCGACAGCTAGCATCTCCCGCGTGGTGAAACGCTCGCGGCCCCCGCCGTCCTTGCCGAGGGCCACTATCTCCGGCGACGTCCGCATCGCCGAAAGCGCGCGCTGGAACTGCTCGGCGTCATCGGTGTGCCGGTGCGCGAAGCGCATCAGGTCGTGGCCGGTGAAGGTGCTCTGCTGGCGGGTGATGGCATTCAGGCCGACCGACGGGTTCGCCGCCAGGACCTCGCCATTGCGACGCGCGATCTCGCGATGCTCGGCGAGCCGCTCCGCCGCCTCGCCGCGGTCCGCACGGCCGGACGCGGCGGCGCCGATCTTGTTCTGCGGCTCAAGGTCGATGCCCTGGTCCTTCAGGCTGCGGTGATCGATGGCGGCGTCGATGTCGAGTTCCGCGAGGCGCGCGTTCACGTGCTCGGCCCAGGCTTCGCGCCAGTGCGACAGCAGCTCGGTGCGGTTCCAGTCGCGGGCCTTCTGGCCGAAGCCGTCACCCTCGACTTGGCGCATCGACAGCATGACATGGGCGTGCGGCTTCGGCGTGCCATCTTCCGCCACGTCCCAGTGGACATTGAGGTCGGCGACCATGCCGTGATCGACGAACTCGCGCTGCACGAAGTCACGCGCCAGGCGCACGCCTTCCGCCTGGTTCATCTCGCGCGGAATGGCGAATTCCACCTCGCGCGCCAGCTGCGCATCCTTGCGCGCCTCGCCGGCCTCGACCTCGTTCCAGAGCGTCTCGCGATCGCGCCACCGGTCCGGCGCGCCGTCCGGCAACATGACCTCGGAATGGACGACGCCGGCCTTGTTGCTGAAGTCATGGTGCCGCCCGAGCCGCTCGTCGTTTAGGCGGGACGCCGAACGGTACGCAGCGGCGGCCACCGCGCTGGAGCCGTTGGCGCGGCTGATCACCTTCGCCGAGAAGTGATAGATCGCCATGACGGCGTCACTCCGCAGCCGACGTCGGTCACGACGTATAAGCGCGCACTCAGGCCTGCGGCCGTTCGTGACTGGCGGGGCGGTGCAACATCGCCCACTTGGCGGACGAACTCAACCTGAGCTAGCATGTTGGCGGGGGCGCATCCGCTGAAAGGAGCGTACCCGCATGCGCAAACCTCGCGATATCGACGCCGAACTGAAGGCGCTCGCGGACAAGGCTAAAGGCCTCAAGGCGCGGAAGATCACCCAGCTCGGCGAACTGGTCGCCGCCACCGGCGCCGACAGCTTGGACGTCGACACCCTGGCCGGCGTCCTGCTCAGCGCCGTCGAGGAGAAGGACGCGGCCGCGAAGGAGGCGTGGCGCCGCAAGGGCGCCGCCTTCTTTCAACGCGCACGCCGGAGCGGCGCGCCGCGCAACGGATCTGAGGAACACGCTCCGGGCACTCCGTAGCAACGCCGCCGCCGTTCGGCGGGCGGAAGCCTATCGGGCGCGCACAGATATGCGGAGTTGGGTCGTGGAAAGACGCGAACGCACCCATCGGCTGATCGAACTCGGCGGCCTGATCCAGAAGTCCGGTTTGGCCGATGCCGTGGGCGACGACCGGGCGACACTCTACGGCGCTCTGCTGTCGCTGGCGGAGACGCTGTCTCCGGCCGACCGGCAGGCGACGCTGGCGCTCTGGCGCCGTCGCGGGCAGCGCGCCTTCGAGGCCGAGCAGGACGCGAAGGCGTCCCTGACCGCTCAGCCGGCGGTGACGCCGTGATCGGCCGCTACATCCTCTGCGTCATCTTCGTCATCTGGGGCATTGTGCTGGGCCAGATTGCGGGCGGCCTTGCCGGCTGGTTCATCGACGAGGTGATGGGCGCCGGCGACATCTGGCGGCGGGTGTCGATCTTCTGCGGCGCCCTATTCGGCGCCGTCATCGCCTTCGGCAACTGGCGCCTTCGCTACGAACGGGTGGACGACACCGTGTACGGCTCGGCGCAGTTCGCGTCGGACAAGCGCGTCCGCCAGACTCTGCGGCGCGACCGCGGCCTCATCGTCGGCCGCGAAAACCGCCGCGGCGGCGCGCTCCTACGCCACGATGCGTCCGGCCATCTGCTCACCATCGCGCCCACCCGATCAGGCAAGGGCGTCGGCGCGATCATCCCCAATCTGCTGGCCTGCGATCGCTCGGTCTTCTGCCTCGACCCCAAGGGCGAGAACACTGGCGTCACCTACGACCGGCGCCGGCAACTCGGGTCGGTGCACGTGCTCGATCCGTTCGGGGTCACGGGCATGCCGCAGGCCCGCTACAATCCGATGGACGTCCTCGATCCCGACAACCCGGACCTCGCGGAGGACGCCGCCGTTCTGGCCGACGCGCTCGTCTACGATCCGCCAGCGCATCTCGGCGAAGCGCACTGGAACGAAGAGGCCAAGGCGCTGATCGCCGGCTTGATGCTGCACGTCGCCTGCAGCCGCCCAAAGCCGGAGCGCACGCTGGCGACCGTTCGCGACCTGTTAAGCGGCAGCCCCGACGAGTTCGACGCGACGCTGGCCGACATGCAGAAGAGCACAAGCGCGGGCGGCCTCGTCCGCCGCGCCGCCAACCGCCACCTATCGAAGAGCGACCGCGAGGCGGCGGGCGTGCTCTCGTCGGCGCAGCGGCACACCCACTTCCTCGACAGCGCCCGGCTGAACGCCGCGATGTCCGGCAGCGACTTTCGCTTCTCCGACCTCAAGACCTCCTGGTGCACGGTGTTCCTCGTACTGCCGCCGGACCGCATCGACACCTACGCCCGGTGGCTCCGGCTGCTGGTGGCGCAGGGCCTGCGCGAACTGGCGCGCACGCCGGCCGAGGAAGGACCGCCGGTGCTCTTCCTGCTGGACGAGTTCGCCACGCTCGGACGGCTTGAGCCCATCGAGCGCGCCTTCGGCCTGATGGCCGGCTATGGCGTCCAGCTCTGGCCGATCCTGCAGGACATGCATCAGCTGTGGGGCGCCTATGGCGAGCGCGCCGGCACCTTCCTCTCCAACGCCAGTCTGCTGCAGGTCTTCAACGTCGCCGACTACGACACCGCCCAGTGGATCTCGAAGTCGCTGGGCGCCACCACCGTGGCGTATGAGACGTCCGGCACATCCGTCTCGCGCGCCCCAAACCAGTTCTTCAGCACCCATGGGTCGTCGACCAGCACGCACCTGGCCCGCCGCGAGCTGATGACCCCGGACGAGGTGATGCGCCTGCATCCGTCGCTGGAGATCCTGCTGCGGCCCGGCGAGGCGCCGGTCGTGGCGCAGAAGGTGCGCTACTACGCCGACCCGGAGTTCCGGGGCCTGTTCACGCTGGCGACGCCTCAGGCGCGCGCGCTGCGGATCGCCGCGCGGGCGGCCGACGCGCCGCAGCTTTCGGAGCCGGAGCCTTCGCGGACGGCGCCAGGCCTGGCCGCTTCGGCCCGGCCGCCGGACGCTCCGCCGCCTTCCTGACGTTCACCGCGGCGGCGTCGATCGTGCCGGCGATGTGCGAGGCGTAGAATTTCTCGATCATCTCCACGCTGGTGCGGCAGTTCTTCGCGATCTGGTAGATGTCGGCGCCCTCCATCAGCCGCAGGCAGATGTAGGTGTGCCGAAGGCTGTAGGCGGTCCGGACATTGCCCTCCCGGTCGTGCTTGAGATCGAGCTCCGCCAGGACGGCGTTGAAGAGCTGCCGCTGCACCTTTCCGAAGATCAGGTCGGCCTGGGCCGGCGCGCCGCGCTTGGCCAGCCGCTCGAAGGGCAGCACCGCGCCCGGCATGCTCTTGCAGAAGCCGACCCCACGCTTCCCCCGCACCTCGATCTGCAGGATGCGTTCGCCGCTGCCGGTATCGGAGATGACGCTGACGTCCCTGAACTGCAGCCGCGAGGCCTCGTCGGGCCTGAGGCCGGTGTTCGCCATGAACAGCACGTAGTCGTGCAGCTTCTCCGACTGCGCCCGCCAGCGTTCTTTCCTGGGCGTCCGGGCCCGCTCCCGCGTGGCCTCGTAAAGCCGCTTGTATTCCTCGGGCGAGAACCAGGCCCGGTGCGAGATCTTGCCGGACTGGCGGTAGGGGGCGCTCATGTCCGGCAGGGCATGGATCCAGCCCTGCCGGTTCGCCCACTTCAGGATCTGCCGAAGCGTCACCAACTCCTGGTGCAGGGTGCTCTTGGCCGGCGGCCGCCACGCCTTGGCCGCGTCGCCTTCCGGCGGGGTCATGCGGCTGACGCGGTAGGCCTGGATGCGGCCCGCGGTCATGCGGTGCAGCGGCGCCCTTCCGAAGAAGGGCTCCAGCCGCAGGCGCACGTGTCGGGCCTTGCCCTCCACATAGACGGCGTTGCGCTCGCCGAAGGTCAGGACCTGGTACTCGGCGAGGAATCCCTCGGCGGCCTCCTTGAAGGTGTGGCTCCGCCCACGCGGGGCCGGCAGGCGTGCTTGGCGCAAGCGAGCCTCCTCGGCGGCGACGATCTCGCCGCCGCGATTGCGGACCCGATGCTCCGTGTAGACGTCCATGTACCAGTCGCGGGCGAAGTCCATGGCCGCCGCGAGGTTCTCCTCTCGGGTGGACTGGCGATGGTTGCGGCTGCCGAGGTAGGTCGAGCACTGCCAGTACCGGCTGTTGGCCCGCCGGTAGACATGGACCTTCCCGTCCAGGAGCGTGTGTTGCTCCTCATCGGCCATTGCGCGCCTCCTGCTGGTCGCGCGCCCCCTGCCCAGTCCCATCATCGCCTGATGGGTGCGTTCGGCAAGAGGTAAACCGCCAGTGTTGCAAGCGCTCCGCAGAACGGCCTTGATCCTCCAGTGGCTAGAGCATGCACGCTCGCCGCGGATTGGGAGGCGGCGAGATGGCGAACCTGAAGACGACGGCGCGGCGGGAAGCCTACGAACGCGAGGCCGCGGCCGCGCGCGTGGGATACGCACGGGGCGACCTGCGCGAGGCGTTCCGCCTGGCTGAGCGCGCGCACATCCTGGGCCAGCCGTGGTTCGACGCCCACAGCTGGACGCACTGGCTGATGCTGAAGATCGGCTGGCGCCGCCGCGACGCACGCGAGGTGCTGGGCCAGGTGTTGCGCCTTTCGACCGGCGGGCTGCTGTCGCTGCTGGGATGGCTGCCGCACGGCAACACCGGCGGCGCCGACGTGCCGCCCAAGAAGCCGATGCCGATCCCGGATGACCTGCGCCCCTACTGCGAAGCGCCCGGCGCGCGCTGAGCGCGCCGGGCCTCGCCTCAGGCGGCGACGGCGTTCGCCGGCTGACGGGCGTGCAGGAAGTCGCACGCGCGTTGGGCGTGGGCCGCGGCGGTGAAGACGAACCGCCGGTCGCCTTCAAGCACCTGCAGCCAGCTGTCGATGTAGCTGGCGTGGTCCTCGCGCGGGGTGAGCTCCAGGCCGAGATCCGCGCAGAGGAAG
>JAEXKM010000472.1 GCA_023445705.1 Pseudomonadota bacterium | reverse complement strand
CAAGGCCCTGGGCAAGCGCATCCACGTGCTGCACGTCACCACCGCCGAGGAGATCGACTTCCTGGCCGGCCACAAGGACGTGGCCAGCGTCGAGGTGACGCCGCAGCACCTGACCCTGACCGCGCCGGAAGCCTATGAGCGGCTGAAGGGCTATGCCCAGATGAACCCGCCGATCCGCAATGCGCGCCACCAGGCCGGCCTGTGGCACGGTATCGCCGCCGGCATCGCCGACGTGCTGGGCTCCGACCACGCGCCGCACACCAAGGAGGAGAAGGCCCGGCCCTATCCGGCCTCGCCCTCGGGGATGCCGGGCGTGCAGACCCTGGTGCCGGTGATGCTGACCCACGTGAACGAGGGACGGCTGAGCCTCGAGCGCTTCGTCGACCTGACCAGCCACGGGGCGAACCGGGTGTTCGGCATGGCCGACAAGGGCCGGCTGGCGGTCGGCTACGACGCTGATATCACCGTCGTCGACATGAAGGCCCGCCGGGTCATCAAGCACGAAGACATGGCCACCCGCGTCGGCTGGACCCCCTTCGACGGCTTCGAGGCCAAGGGCTGGCCGGTGGCGACGATCATCCGCGGCACGGTGGTGATGCGCGACGACGAGCTGGTCGCCCCGAGCTTGGGCGAGCCCGTGCGTTTCGCCGAGACCTTGGGCGGCTGAGGGGCCGCTCCGCCCTTCGGGCCGCTTCCAAGCTTGATCGCACGCCTTTTGGGTTCGTCATCCCCGGCCGCGCACGCGTGCCGGGGATCCATATGCACGAGAGAACGCTTCGGACCCGGCGTTTATGGATGGCCGGGACCTGGCGGCCCGGCCATGACGAACCGAGGGGGTGTTCACGTGGGCAGCAGCGCGTGCCGGCTACCGGCCGACGTCTAAGTGACTGGCGCCTGCAACCAAGCCGTGAGAGGTTTGACCGTCAGTTGCGGGGGAGAATATGTCGCGGCCGGGCGGCGCCTTGGACGGCGCCTACAGCTTGCCGATCGAGCAGGGCCTGGAGCCGCGCGATTTCGCGCCGCTGAGTCTCGTCCGCTGGAGCGCGAACATCGCCAGCCTGGGCCTCTATGGCTGCTGGGGACGCAGCGAGGTGCGACGGCGAATCTGGGGCGCCACGCGGATGGGCGGGGCGCCTTTCCGCTATGAGGGCAGCGGGTTCGAACTGCTGCTGGGCTACGCCATTCGTGGGCTGGCGGTGGGCGGCGCCCTGGCCGGGGCCGCGGTGCTGGCCGCGAGTCTTGATCCGTGGCGCATGCTGGCGGCGGTGGGATGCCTGGCCCTGGCGGTCTTCTTCCACGGCTTCATGCGCTTCGCCGCCTTCGTTTACATGGCCAGCCGCACGGAGTGGCGGGGCGCGGCCTTCGAGGTCGCCGGCTCGCCGTTCGTGTTCGCCCTGCGCGAGCTGGCCGACGGGGCGCTGACGGTCCTGACGCTTGGCTGGTGGCTGCCGCACGCCGACCGGCGCCAGTCGCAGGCGCTGTGGAGCGGCCTGCGTCACCAGGGACAGGCGGTGAGTTACGACCAGAAGGCGGCCCAGCGGCGCCAGGTCTATAGCGCCTTCGCCATCGGCTGGTTCGCCAGCGTGGTGCTGGCCTTGGTGGTCGGAGGCCTTGTGGCAGGGCTGGCCGAGGGCTTTGCGCCGATCCTGCGGATTGGGCGCGGGCTGGGTCCGTCCGAAATCGGGGAGCTGGCCTGCTTCGCGGCGGTGGGCTGGATCTTCCTCATCATCGCCTGGTCGCCCTATCAGGCGGCGAGGCGCACCGCGGTGGCCGCGGGGCTGGGGCTGGTGGTGGACCTGGGCTGGCGGGAGAACGCCTGGCTGAACCTTTCAAACCGCCTGCTGATGATCGGGTCCTTGGGCGCGTTGGCGCCGCTGATCCAGGCGCGCGAGTTCGCCTTCCTGTTCCCGCAACCGGCCGCCGGCGCGGCGCGGAGCGCTGGGGGCGCGCGGCGGGAACGGACCGCGGCGGGGGCGGCGCGGGCGGCGTTTCTTTCCTGAGGGCGAAGGAAGGCGGCGCTGAAAGCCATTGAGGGTGACCGTTCGGTTCCCTAACTTCCCGGTCATGGGAGAGATGAACAAACCTGGCCTGGACGGCGTGATCGCCGCGGCCAAGCAGGCGCCGGGACGCGGACTGCCGCCGGTGCACCTTTGGAACCCCGCCCATTGCGGGGAAATCGACATCGTCATCCGCAAGGACGGGACCTGGTTCCACGAGGGCACGCCGATCGGACGCGAGGCCCTGGTGCGGCTGTTTTCCACCGTGCTGCGCAAGGATCCGGACGGCTTCCACCTGGTGACGCCGGTGGAGAAGATGAAGATCAAGGTCGAGGACGCGCCGTTCATCGCCACGCGCGTGGACGCGGACGGCGGCGCCCTGAAATTCCTGACCAATGTCGGCGACGAGGTGGTCGCCGGACCCGAGAACGAGATTCGGGTGGAGATGGACGAGGCCAGCGGGGAGCCGCGGCCTTACCTGCATGTCCGCCGGGGGCTGGAGGCGCTGATCGCGCGGCCGGTCTTCTACGAACTGGTCGAGCTGGCCAGCGAGCGGCAGACCCCGCAGGGGGCCCAGCTTGGTGTCGAGTCGAACGGCGCCTGGTTCCCGGTGGGGCCGGCGGGAGCCCACGAGCTGTGAGCCCGCACGCCGCGCCGGGCGAGATACGCGCCTGGATCGAGGGCCATCTCGACCCGCTGGAGGACAAGCCGGTGGCGACGGCGGCCTCGGACTTCGATCTTGGCCCCAACGCCTTTCCGAACGAGCCGGTCAACCTGACTCCGGCGGCGGTGCTGGTG
>JAEXKM010000379.1 GCA_023445705.1 Pseudomonadota bacterium | reverse complement strand
GAAGGCGCCGGCTACGACTACACCGTCAAGGCGGTCCAGAAGGTCGAAACCCGGCTGCAGGAGCTGCTCAAGGACGGTACCACCAACCGCTATCTCCTCGGCGTTCCGCGCTTTGGCGGCACGCAGTTCAACAGCGCCTTCGGAAACACGACCCTTGCCGATGGGGCCAAGACCAGCTCTCAGGAACTGGCGGCCGAGCTGAACCGCGAGTTCTCGTCCATCACCTCGGTGCGGGTCATCGCCTCGGTGCGGCCGGCCTTCCAGCGGGGCGGTGGCGGCGGCGGCAACAGCGTCGACGTCATCGCCGTGGGCGACGACTACGGCCAGATCGCCGCGTGGATCAAGCCGCTGCTAAGCGCGGCCGAGGCCAACCCCGGCCTTGCGCGTGCGCGCCTCGACTACGAGCCGACCAGCCCGCGGGTCCTGGTCAGCGTCGACCGCGAAAAGGCCGCGGCCCTCGGGGTTTCGGCCCAGGCCGTCGGCCGGGCGCTGGAAAGCAACTTCGGTCCCCGCCGGGTCACGACCTACATCAAGAACGGCCAGGAATACGACGTCCTGCTGCAGACGGACCGCGCCAAGCGCCAGGCCGAGCAGGACATCGGCAACCTCTATGTGCGCGCTGCGTCCGGTCAGCAAATTCCGCTCTCCACCCTGGTGACGACCGAGGTGCGGGGGGACACGCCCGACCGGGCCCGCGTCGACCGGTTGCGCGCCGTGACCCTGACCGCCCAGGTGAACCCCGGCTACCCGGTCGGCGACGCCGTGAAGTTCTTCCAGCAAGAAATCGCCAAGATGCCGCCTGGCCCGCAGGTGAAGTGGGGCAGCATGGCGCGCGACTACCTTGAAGCCGGCAGCGCCGTGGGCCTGGCCTTCGGGATGGCCTTGCTGCTTGTGTTCCTGGTGCTGGCCGCTCAGTTCGAGAGCTGGATCCACCCGGCCGTGATCATGCTGACGGTGCCGGTGGCGGCGCTGGGTGGGCTATTCGGTCTGCTCATCGCCGGTTCGACCATCAACACCTACAGTCAGATCGGCCTCATCATCCTGATCGGCATCGCAGCCAAGAACGGCATCCTGATCGTGGAGTTCGCCAATCAGCTGCGGGACGAGGGACTGAGCATCCGCGAGGCGGTGATCGAGAGCGCCTCGCTTCGCCTGCGTCCGATCATCATGACCTCGATCGCCGCGGCGGCGGGCGCCATTCCGCTGATCGTGTGGGGCGGTGCCGGCGGCGAGAGCCGCAAGACCATCGGGGTGGTGATCTTCTTCGGGGCGATCTTCTCGACCCTGCTGACCCTGTTCATCGTTCCGGTGTTCTACAACCTGCTCGCGCGCTTTACGAAGTCGCCGATGGCCACCGCCCGCCGTATCGAAGCTTTCGAGGAAGCCGAGCAGGCGCGCGCGGCGAACGCGGCCGAATAGTCCAACGAAAAAGCCTCCCCCTAGGGGGAGGCGAGTTGTCGGGGTGGCGCCGTCGGCGGCAAGGGGACGCCGCGCGGGCCGGCGCAGGATCTCGGCTGACAGATGCAAGCGCAGCCTCGACGGAATCGATCGTGCTTCCGATCGCAATTCCCGTCAAGGTTGCTATTTTGTAATGTTAGCGTCTTGCGCGGCTTTGTAGCCCGTCTCGAGCTTCAGGTAGGCGATCAGGTCGATGCGGTCCTTCTCGGCCTTCAGGCCGGCGAAGGTCATCTTGGTGCCGGGCAGGAAGTCCCGCGGCATGGCCAGCCACTTGTCGAGGTGCTGCGCGTCCCAGGTGAAGCCGGCGTTCTTCACCGCTTCCGAATAGTTGTAGCCCTCCAGGCTGCCGGCCTTGCGCCCGAACACCCCGTGCAGGTTCGGCCCGGTCAGGTTCGCGCCGCCTTCGACGATCGTGTGGCAGGAGCGGCACATGCCGAACTTGGCCTTGCCGTTGTCGATGTCGGCGGTGTTGTAGGGCGCAGGAAGGCTGGCGAGGGCGGCTTGCTTCTCGGCCGCGGTGGGTTCGGGAGGCGCGGCCTCGGAGGTCGCCGGTTCAGCCGCTTTCTCACCGCCGCCCTGGCCACAGGCAGCCAAAAGGGAGCAGGCCCCGAACACCGACATCAACGCCGTCTTGCGCATGTTTTGAACCCCTCTGAAAACCTTGACTGCAAGCTAGTCAGCCGCCGCCGCCTTGCAAGGCGCGCCGCCGCCGTTCCTTCTGAATTATCTGGTCCAGGCTCTGGAGAAAGCGCGAGCGGTCATTGCGGTCGAAGGGCTTGGGGCCCCCGAGCATCTCGCCGGTGGACCGTAGCTGCTCCATGAGCGCGCGCTGTGCGATGGCCGAGCCGATGGAATTCTCGTCGAACACCTTGCCGTTGGCGGCGAGCGCGTAGCCACCGGCCTGCAGCGTGCGCTCGGCCAGGGGGATGTCATTGGTGATGACGACGTCGCCCTGGGTCACCTCGCCGGCGATCCAGTCGTCAGCGGCGTCAGGGCCCGCCTCGACGATCGTCCGGGCGATCAGCGGCGAGATGGGGATCTGCATGAAGGCGTTCGAGACCACCCAC
The DNA here is from genome assembly GCA_023445705.1 of Pseudomonadota bacterium. Taxonomy (GTDB): domain Bacteria; phylum Pseudomonadota; class Alphaproteobacteria; order Caulobacterales; family Caulobacteraceae; genus Phenylobacterium. The sequence goes on along the minus strand of JAEXKM010000379.1, from coordinate 16,462 downwards.
GTCTTCAGCCCGTAGCGCTGGGCGACCTTGTAGGTCTCGTCCTTCACGGGACAGGCGTCAGCGTCGATGAATATGCGGATCGGGTTCAAGCGTCGCCTCGTGGTCGGAGGGCTTTCATAAGCTGCCGCCGACGCAATGCGAAGCGGGCTTGGCAGGGCGGGCGGGTCGTGGCATCCGTCCGCTACAGCGCGTAGAAGCCGCGCCGGCTTAGCTCAGTTGGTAGAGCAGCGGTTTTGTAAACCGAAGGTCGCGGGTTCGAGTCCTGCAGCCGGCACCATTTTCACCGCTCCGGAAGCGCGTAGGCGACCAGGGCGTCGCTGATCGGCGTTTCCATGAAGTGGTGGCCGCCGGCCATGATGACGACGTACTGGCGGCCATTGACCTCATAGGTCATGGGGGTCGCTTGACCGCCACCGGGCAGGACATCCTTGAAGATGGTCCGGCCGGTCTTCAGGTCGATGGCGCGGAAGAGGTCATCGGTGGCGGCGGCGATGAAGATCACGCCGCCGGCGGTGACGACGGCGCCGCCATTGTTCGGTGTGCCGATCTCGATAGGCAGCATCGAGGGGATGCCGAAGGGACCGTTCTTGCGCGCCGAGCCGAAGGGGTGGTCCCACAGCGTCCGGCCTGTGCGCAGTTCGATCGCGCGGATGCCGCCATAGGGCGGCTGCTTGCACAGGAGGCCGGTCATCGGGAGCCGCCAGCCGGCGTTGACGTCGATGGCATAGGGCGTGCCCGCCTGCGGGTCGCCGGCGCCCTCGGCGCCGCTGCCCATGCTGCCGCCGCGAGCTTCGTGGCGCGGCGCCCAGCCCTTGGCGTTGGCCTCGGCCCGCGGAACCAGGCGGTTGTAGTTGGGCATGTCGTTGTAGTTGGCCACGATCACGCCGCGCCGCGGATCGACGGCGATCCCGCCCCAATCCGAGCCGCCGTTATAGCCGGGGTACTCGACCCAGCGACGGTCGGTGGAGGGAGGTGTGTAGAAGCCCTCGTAATGGGCGCGGCGGAACTGAATGCGGCAGATCATCTGGTCTATCGGCGACATGCCCCACATGGAGGCCTCGGTCAGATTATCCTTCCGAAGCGTGTGGTAGAGCGAGAAGGGCTGGGTAGGGGAGCGCTGCTCAGGTTCGACGCCGCCTCGCGGGACCTGGCGTTCCTCCACCCCTGTGAGCGGGCGGCCGGTGCGGCGGTCCAGAATGTAGATGTCGCCCTGCTTGCTGGGCAAGATGATCGCCGGGACGGGGCCAGCCGCGGTCGGGAAGTCGACCAGCGTGCCCTGAGAACCGAGATCATAGTCCCAGACGTCGTTGTGGACGGCCTGGAAGCTCCAGGCGGGCTTGCCCGTGGTCACGTCGATGGCCACCAGCGATGTCGAGTGCGCTTTTTCCGGGGGCGAGCGCATGCTGCTCCAATAGTCAACCGCCGAATTGCCGAGGGGCAGATAGACAAGGCCCAGCGCCTCATCGGCCGATGCGGTCGTCCACATGTTCGGAGTGCCGCGCGTATAGATCTCGCCTTCGGGCGGGGCGCCGGTGCGGTCGGGGCGCGCCATGTCCCAGGCCCAGCGGAGCGAGCCATTGACGGCGTCGTAGCCGAGGATCACGCCGGAAGGCGCATCGCGCATCTGGCCGTCGAGGATCTGATGCCCGACGACGATCACGCCGCGCACAATGGCCGGAGCCGAGGTGATGGAGACCATGCCGGGAGGCGTCTGGCCCATATTGGCGCTGGTGCTCACCTGCCCGCCCTGGCCGAAATCCGTGCAGGGCTGGCCGGTGCGCGCGTCGACCGCGACGAGCCGAGCATCGAGCGTCCCCTCGATGATGCGGGCCGCGCAAGCTTGCGCCGGCGGCGCACCGGGGACTTCATAGTAGCTCACGGCGCGGCAGGCTGCGGTGTAGGGGATCGAGCTGTCGGGGACCTTCGGGTCGTACCGCCAGCGCTCCTTGCCGGTGGCCGGGTCGAGGGAGATCAGAATGTTCTTCGCCGTGCAGAGATAAAGGCTGTTCCCGACTTTCAACGGCGTCGTTTCCGCGCCGTACTTTCCGGCTGCGGCGGCGCTGGGAAGATCGCGGGTGTGGGCGACCCAGACCCGCTCCAGCCTGGCGGCGTTTTCCGCGGTGATCTGAGTGAGGGGCGAATAGCGACGGGCGCTGTAGGTGGCGCCGTAGGCCGGCCAATCGGCCCCGACCTGGCGAAGAGCCGGTTCGCTCATGTCGCCGCCAGCGGCGGGGAGGGGAAATGGCGCAGGAGCCCTGTTCGCCTGCCCGATCGCGAAACTGCCGGCCAGCAGGACGACTGCGAGCGCCGCGAAACCGCCGAGGGCCAGGCCTCGACCCGAGCGACCGGGCCTCAACGCTGGGAGTGCGGCGAGCACCAGTACGAGGATCACGGTTGGTGCGACCACGCGAGGCACCAGCGGCCAGCCCGATAGACCCACCTCCCAGACAGCCCAAGCCAGGGTAGCAAGGTAGACGCCGATGTAGATCCAGGCGCCCGCGAGGCGTCCGCGGGCGATCAGCAGCCCCGAGACGATCAGGCCGAGCCCGGCGAGTGCGTAATAGGCCGAGCCTTTAAGCGTCACGAGCCAGGCGCCGCCGATGGTCAGCACCAGCCCGATCAGAAGCATCACTGCGCCGAGCAGGAAGAGAAGAAATCTAGAGAGGCCGCTACGGGCCGGGGCCTTGTCGAGCGGCATGAGCGCGTCCCCTGAAACATAGGCGTGCGCGTTTAGAACAGCCGCGTTCGTCTATGGTTCCGCTGGGGCCGAGTCGCCATTCGCCCTAGGAAGAGGCGTGGCGGGAACGCTAGTCTCCGCAGGCCGGTAGTGAAGCGTCCCCTTTGGGGCCAGGGGAGGGGAAACATGTCCGATAGCGCGGCCGACCGCCGTCATCGCCTCAAGTCGATCATCGGAGGTTCCACCGGCAATCTGGTCGAATGGTACGACTGGTACGTCTATTCGGCCTTCACCCTCTATTTCGCGCCGATCTTCTTCCCGGCCGGCGACCGCACCGCGCAGTTGCTGAACGCCGCGGCGATCTTCGCGGTGGGCTTCCTCATGCGGCCGATCGGGGCCTGGATCATGGGCGTTTATGCGGACCGGAAGGGACGGAAGGCCGGTCTCACGCTCTCGGTGACACTGATGTGTGCGGGCTCGCTGCTGATCGCGGTGACCCCCGGCTACGCCACCATCGGCTGGCTTGCGCCCGCGATCCTGGTGCTCGCGCGGCTGATGCAGGGATTGAGCGTGGGCGGCGAGTATGGCGCCAGCGCCACCTATCTCAGTGAAATGGCTGGCCGCTCACGGCGGGGCTTCTTCTCAAGCTTCCAGTACGTGACGCTGATTTCGGGCCAGCTTCTGGCGCTGCTGGTTCTGCTCATCCTCCAGGCGGTGCTGACCGAACCGCAACTCGAGGCCTGGGGTTGGCGGGTGCCGTTCCTGATCGGCGGCGCGTTGGCGGTCGTGGTGTTTTATCTGCGCCGTGGCCTAGCGGAGACGGATTCTTACAAGAACGCCCAGGCCGCGCAGGCGCCGAAGTCGAGCGGCTTTGCGTTGTTCCGGCACTATCCGCGACAGGCCGCGACGGTGATGGCGCTGACGGCGGGCGGCACGCTCGCCTTCTATGCCTACAGCACTTACATGCAGAAATTCCTCGTCAACACGTCGGGGTTCGATCGTGAGACGGCCACGGCGATCACGGCGGCGGCATTGTTCGTGTACATGCTGCTGCAGCCGGTGGCGGGGGCGCTTTCAGACAAGATCGGCCGCAAGCCGCTGATGGTGGCGTTCGGCATCCTGGGCGTCATGTTTACCTGGCCGATCTTCACAAAGCTGTCGGTGACCAACGACCCCTATGCCGCTTTCGGGATCGTGCTGGGCGCGCTGGTGATCGTCACCGGCTACACGTCGATCAACGCGGTGGTGAAGGCCGAGCTGTTTCCGGCGCACATCCGCGCGCTGGGGGTGGCGCTGCCCTACGCCTTGGCCAACACCATATTCGGCGGCACGGCTGAGTACGTGGCGCTGTGGTTCAAGAGCCGCGGCATGGAGAGCGGCTTCTACTGGTACGTCACGGCGATGATCGGCGTGTCGCTGGTGACTTATTTGCGCATGCGCGACACCCGCAAGCACAGCGAGATCCTTGAGGGCTGACCAGGGTCGGGCGGCCGACAGAGGAACCGAGGCTCCCAACGTGGATTGTCACGACAAACCACACACTTAAGGGAGCCCAACATGGCTACGTCCCAGCCTGACGCCATCGCCCTCTTGAAGGCCGATCACCGCAAGGTCGAGAAGCTGTTCGAGGATTTCCAGAAGGCGCGAGGCTCTTCGCGCAAGGCCGCCCTCGTTCAGCAGATTTGCACCGAGCTGACTGTGCACACGATGATCGAGGAGGAGATCTTCTATCCGGCCTGTCGCGGGAAGATCGAGGAGGACACCCTCGACGAAGCCTATGTCGAGCACGACGGCGCCAAGATGCTGATCGCCGAGCTGATGGACAGCGCGCCGGACGAGGCCTTCTACGACGCCAAGGTCAAGGTGCTCTGCGAAGAGATCAAGCACCACGTCCACGAGGAGGAAATGCGATCGGAGGGCATGTTCGCGCAAGCCCGCGAAGCCGGCCTGGACATGGACGCGCTGGGAGAACAGCTCCGCACTCGTAAGGAGCAGTTGATCGCCCAGTTCGAGACCACCGGACTGCCGACGCAGCGCACCCGCTCGATGAAGGGCGCGCCCGTCGAGCACGAGCGCATGGCGCAATAGTGAACGCAGCGGCCTCGCCCGGAGCCGGGCGAGGCTGTTCCCCGAGGTTGGATTGGCGGCGTGGCTGTGCTCACCTGCTGGCAAAGCAGAGGGAACGCCATGAACTTCGAGGACTACCGCAAGCATGACGCTGTGGCTCTGGCAGGGCTGGTCGCCAAGGGCGAGGTAAGTCCCTCGGAATTGCTGGAGGTCGCGGTCGAGCGGATGGCCGCGGTGAACCCCAAGATCAACGCCGTGACGATGGACCTCACGGCGTGGGGTCGTCAGGACGTAAAGCGCGACATCTGGGGCGGTCCGTTGGCGGGCGTGCCCTTTTTGCTGAAGGACCTGGGCGCTCAACTCGCCGGGTCGCCGACCACCGCCGGCTCGGCGGTCTTCAAGGACGTCACCGCCGAAAACGACAGCGCCATCGTCACCGCCTACAAGGAGGCTGGGCTGGTGCTGTTCGGCAAGACGAACACGCCTGAATTCGGCCTGATGCCCATCACCGAGCCGGCGCTGCTGGGGCCTTGCCGTAACCCCTGGGACCTGACGCGGACCCCGGGCGGATCGTCGGGCGGCGCGGCCTCGGCGGTGGCGGCGGGCATCGTCCCGGCGGCGCACGCCAGCGATGGTGGCGGCTCTATCCGCACGCCTGCCTCGGCCTGCGGACTGTTTGGAATGAAGCCGTCACGCGGACGGGTTTCCTTCTCGCCGGCGGGCGAAGGGTGGGGGGGCGCCTCCATCCAGCACGCCGTCACCCGGTCGGTCCGCGATAGCGCTGCGCTGCTCGACGTGGTCTGCGGACCCCAGCAGGGCGATCCCTACTTCCTGGCTCGGCCCGAACGGCCCTTCTTCGAGGAGGTCGGCAAGGACCCGGGCAAGCTGGCCATCGCCTTCACTGCGGGAGCGCTGGCCTCCGACAGTCTCGATCCCGAATGCGCTCAGGCCGTCCGCGATACGGCCAGGCTGCTGCAGGACATGGGGCACATGGTCGACGAGGTTCATGTGCCCGGCGATCTCGCGGCCATGCAGCGCGGCGCGGGTGATGTCATCGCCGCCAGCATCGCTGCGACCCTCGACGCCGAGGGCGAGCGCCGCGGCCGCCCGGTCGCGGAGGGCGAGGTCGAGATGCTGACCTGGGCCATGTATCAGCGTGGCAAGCAGGTTTCGGGCAGCGAGTATGTTCGCGGCTTGGCCGCTATCCACGCTTATGGCCGCGCGGTCGCGGGCCTGTTCAACAGCTACGACGTGCTGATGCTGTCGACCCTGGGCAGTCCCGCCATTCCAGTCGGCTATCTGACCGAGGACGTCCGCGAGTACACCAAGCGGCTGTTCGCCTTCATGCCCAACACCCAGGCCTTCAACAACACCGGCCAGCCGGCCATGACCGTGCCGCTGGCCTGGAGCGCGGGCAACCTGCCGATCGGCGTGCAGTTTGTTGGACGGATGGGCGAGGAGGGATTGCTCTTCCGACTGGCCGCGCAGCTTGAGCAGGCGCGGCCCTGGTTCGATCGGATCGCGCCGCTCTAGAAAGGCCGGCGAGGCGGCGGCGCTATCGCGCGGCCCGCCGCCGCATCTGGAACAGGTAGACGGCGATCACCCCGGTCGCGACCAAGCCGATCAGCAGCGTCGAAACCGCGTTGATCTCCGGGCTGACGCCCAGGCGCACTTGGCTGTAGATCCGCATGGGCAGAGTGGTCGCGCCGGGGCCCGAGGTGAAGCTGGCGATGACCAGATCGTCCAGAGACAGGGTGAAGGCGAGCATCCAGGCTGCGGCTACGGCTGGCGCGATGTTCGGCAGGGTCACCAGGAAGAACGCCTTCAACGGCGGGCAGCCGAGATCCTGCGCCGCCTCTTCCAACTGCCGATCAAAGGCAGCCAGACGCGCCTGGATGACCACCGCGGCATAGCACATGGTGACGGTCGCGTGGCTGACGGTGACCGTCCAGAAGCCGCGTGGCAGGCCCAGCGAAACGAAGAGCAGGAGGAGGGAGAGGCCGAGGATCACCTCAGGCATCACCAGCGGCGCAAAGACCATGCCCGAGAACAGGGTGCGGCCGCGGAAGTGGCGGGCGCGGACCAGGGCGACCGCGGCGAAGGTTCCGAGGATCGTTGCGACGGTGGCCGAGATCAGGCCGACGCGAAACGTCACCCAGATGGCGTCGAGCAGCTGCTGGTCGCGGAACAGCGCGCCGTACCACTTGGTCGAGAAGCCGCCCCAGACAGTCACCAGTCGGCTGGCGTTGAAGGAGTAGATCACCAGCAACAGGATCGGCAGGTAGAGGAAGCCGAAACCCAGGATCAGCGAGGCGACGTTGAAGGTGGTGAGGCCACGTCTCATGGCGGCGGCGCCTTCCCCGGTCGACGAGCATCTCGAGTGGAGGGGCTCATCGCCCATGCTCCATCAGCTTCTGCTGCTGACGCTGGTAGAGGACTATGGGGATCACCAGGGTGAAGAGGAGGACGATGGCGACCGCGGAAGCCGCGGGCCAGTCGCGGTTGGCGAAGAACTCGGTCCAGATGGTCTTGCCGAGCATCAGGGTGGACGAGCCGCCCAGGAGGTCGGGAATCACGAACTCGCCCACCATCGGGATGAAGCAGAGCAGCGCCCCCGCGCCGACGCCCGGCAGCGACATCGGGAAGGTGACCCGCCAGAAGCTCTCGAGCGGGTTGCAACCGAGATCGGCTGCGGCCTCGAGCAGGTCATCCTGCTGGCGTTCGAGCACCGCATAGAGCGGCAGCACCATGAAGGGCAGATAGGCGTAGACGAGGCCGATATAGATCGCCGTCTCGGTGTTCAGGATGTTCACAGCCGGCAGGCCGACCGCGCGCAGCAGGGTGTTGAGCAGGCCTTCGGGTTTGAGAATGCCGATCAGCGCGTAGACCCGGATCAGGAAGCTGGTCCAGAAGGGCAGGATCACCGCCATCAGGAGACCCTGGCGCACGGCCGGCGGACAACGCGCCATGGCGTAGGCGAGAGGATAGCCGATCAGCAGCAGGATGAAGGTCGCCACGCCTGCGAACTTCAGGCTGGAGAGATAGGCGACGACGTAGAGACGGTCCGCCGGGAGCCGGGCGTAGGTTTCGAAATCGAGGCCGGCGATGAAGGTCTTGAGGCCCGCGAGGCCCGCCGACCAGTCGAGGCGCGGCGCGTAGGGCGGCATGGCCAGGGCGGTCTCCGACAAGGAGAGCTTGGCCACCAGCAGGAACGGGAAGAGGAAGAACAGCCCGAGCCACAGCGCCGGGGCGAGGGCCGCCAGGGCTGTGCGGTCTCGGCGCTTCATTGGGTCAGCACCACGCCTGCGTCGCGGGCGAAGGTCAGCCAGACCTTGTCGTCCCAGTCGACAGGACGGTCCACGAAGCGCGCGGCGTTGGCGCGTGCGGCGCGGATGGTGCGGCCGTTGTCCAGCTCCACAAGGTAGGTGGTCCAGTCGCCCAGATAGCCGATGTCGGCGACCTTGCCAGCGATGCGGTTCGGGCCAGGCGGGGGTTCGTCCAGATGGACCTGTATCTTCTCTGGGCGGACGGCGAGCCAGGCCGTGGCGCCAACCTCGATGATGTCGTCCTCGATGACGTCGAAGCCCTGAGGGGATTCCGTGCTGGCCATGCGGACCGTGGCGCCGTCGGCATGCTGGGCGACGCCTTCGAAGATGTTCACGTCACCGATGAAGTCGGCGACATAGCGGGAGTTGGGCGCCTCGTAGACGTCTGGCGGCCGGCCGATCTGCACGATTTGGCCAGCGCGCATCACGGCGATGCGGTCGGCGGTGACCATGGCTTCTTCCTGGTCGTGGGTGACGATCAGGAAGGTCATGCCCAACTGTTGTTGCAGCGCCATCAACTCGAACTGGGTCTCTTCGCGCAGCTTCTTGTCGAGGGCGGCCAGGGGTTCGTCGAGCAGCAGCATCTTGGGCCGCGGTGCGATGGCGCGGGCAAGGGCCACCCGCTGCCGCTGGCCGCCCGATAGCTGGTGCGGCTTGCGCCGGGCGAGGCCCTGCAGCCGGACGAGATCGAGCATCTCGGTCACCCGGTCGGCGATTTCGGCCTTGCCCATGCCCTGCTGCCGCAGACCGAAGGCGATGTTCTTCTCCACGGTCAGGTGAGGGAACAGCGCGTAGGACTGAAACATCATGTTCACCGGGCGCTGGTGCGGCGGCTTCCCAGCCAGGTCCTCGCCGGCCAGCAGCACGCGGCCCTCGTCAGGCGTCTCGAAGCCGGCGAGGAGGCGCATCAGCGTGGTCTTGCCGCAGCCGGAAGGGCCCAGCAGAGCGAAGAATTCGCCCGGATAGATATCCAGCGAGACTCCGTTCACCGCCGTCTCGCCGTCGAACCGCTTCACGACCTGCTCGAACTCGACCAGCGGTTTGGCGGTCGGGTCCAGCCAGGGCGCGAAGGTCGAGCGGACCGCGCCGATGTTGAGGCGCGGGCGAGAGCGCTCGGTCATCGATCGCAGGCCCTATTGGCCGGTCTGGACGCGCGTCCACATGCGCGTCACGTCACGCAGCAGCGCCTGGTCTTTGGTGGTGGTGACGAAGAGGCGGCGGAAGACTTCCGGCGTCGGATAGACGTTCGGATCGCCGCGCACGGCCTCGTCCACCATCGGCGTCGCCGGCAGGTTGGCGTTCGCGTACTGGGTGAAGTTCGACGCCTTGGCGATCACTTCGGGCCGCAGCATGTAGTCGAGGAACTTGTAAGCGGCCTCGGGGTTCGGCGCGTCGGCGGGAATGGCGAAGACGTCGAACCAGACCTGACTGCCTTCCTTGGGAATTACATAGGCGATCTCGACGCCGTTCTTGGCGTCCAAGGCGCGGTTCTTGGCCTGGAGGATGTCGCCCGAATAGCCGACGGCCACGCAGATGTCGCCGTTGGCCAGGGCCTCTACATACTCCGATGAGTGGAACTTGCGGATGAAGGGACGGGCCTTGACCATCATGTCGGTGGCGGCCTGATAGTCGGCGAGGGTCGTGGAGTTCGGATCCTTGCCCAGATAGTTCAGCGCGACGGCGTACATGTCCTCGGACGCGTCGAGATAATAGACGCCGCAGTCCTTGAGCTTGGCCAGATTGACCGGATCGAAGATGACGGACCAGCTGTCGATCTTCACGCCCGGCAGGCGCTTGGCCACTTCCTTGACGTTGTAGCCGATGCCGATCGTGCCCCACATGTAGGGCACCGTGTACTTCTGGCCCGGATCGAACGGTTCCATGTGGGCCATGATGTCGGGCCACAGGTTCTTGTCATTGGGCAGCTTGGCCTTGTCCAAGGCCGCGAGCGCGCCGGCGGCGATGTAGCGGGGCACGTTGTGGTTCGACGGCGCGACGATGTCGTAGCCCGTATTGCCTTGCAGGACCTTGGTCTCGAGGATCTCGTTGGAGTCGAAGGTGTCGTACTGGACCTTGATCCCGGTTTCCTTGGTGAAGTCTGCAAGGATGAGAGGGTCGATGTAATCCGACCAGTTGTAGATCTTCAGCGTCTGGGTCTTATCGCCCTGCCCACAGGCGGCGAGCGTCGCGCTGAGGGCCAAGGCGGCGGTGACCGCCAGCGTCTTTGTCCAGGCTCGCATGCCCGCTCTCCCACTTCCCCTGCGGCCAGCTTATAGGGCCAAGGCGTCCAAGATTAAGTGCTAATGCGCAAGGAACTCTACCGATGCCCGTGAACATGGCGGCGATCGCTCCGATCCTGCTGCTGATCGCCTCCAACGTTTTCATGACCTTCGCCTGGTACGGGCATCTAAAGGTCGAGCACCGGCCGATCTGGCTGCTGGTCGTGGTGAGCTGGGGGATCGCCTTCTTCGAATACTGCCTGGCGGTGCCGGCCAACCGCATCGGCCGGGCCGTCTATTCGCCGGCCGAACTGAAGACCATGCAGGAGGTGATCACCCTGGCCGTGTTCGCGGTGTTCTCGATCACTTATCTCGGCGAACGATTCACCTGGAACCACGCCATCGGCTTCGGCCTGATCGCAGCCGGCGCACTGTTCGTCTTCAAGGGGCCGATCTAGGTTCTGGACAGGCCGGCTATCGCGAACCATGTCAGGCGCCCTATAAGCCGCCGCTCCTCCTCATTTCGAGAGACGTCATGTCCCGCATCCTCATCACCTCGGCCTTGCCCTACATCAATGGGATCAAGCACCTGGGGACGCTCGCGGGCTCCATGCTGCCGGCCGACGTCTATGCGCGGTTCCAGCGCTCGCGCGGCCGCGAGACCCTGTACATCTGCGCCACCGATGAGCACGGCACGCCGACCGAACTGGCCGCAGCCGAAGCCGGCCAGGATCCGGCTACGTTCTGCGCCGCGCAGCACGAGGTTCAGCACGACCTGGGCCGCAAGTTTGGCCTGTCCTGGGACCACTTCGGGCGTTCGTCCTCGCCGCAGAACCACCGGCTGACCCAGCGCTTCGCCCAGCAGCTCTGGGAAGCCGGGTTCATCGAAGAGCGCGTGACCCAGCAGGTCTATTCGAACGCCGACAAGCGCTTCCTGCCCGACCGCTACGTCGTCGGCACCTGTCCGCACTGCGGCTACACCGCCGCCCGCGGCGACCAGTGCGAGAACTGCACCCGGGTCCTGGACCCGGCCGACCTGATCAAGCCGCGCTCGGCGGTGTCTGGCTCCGAAGACATCGAGATCCGCGATTCCAAGCATCTCTTCCTGCGCCAGAGCCTGTTCGCCGACCGGCTGCGCGCCTGGATCGACGGCAAGAAGGGTCAATGGCCGCTGCTGGTCACGTCGATCGCGCTGAAGTGGCTGGACGAAGGCCTGCAGGACCGCGGCATCACCCGCGACCTGGAATGGGGCGTGCCGGTCAACGCCTTCGAGTGGGGCCCCAATCCGGACGGCAAGCTGCCCGATATCGAGGGCCTGGCCGGCAAGGTGTTCTACGTCTGGTTCGACGCGCCGATCGAGTACATCGGCGCGACCTGGGAGTGGGCCGACGCGCGCGCCATCGAGGCAGGCCGCGCCGGCGCCGAGGACGCCGAGTGGGAGCGCTGGTGGCGCGGGCCCGAGGCGGCCGACGTCACCTATGTGGAGTTCATGGGCAAGGACAATGTGCCCTTCCACACGGTCGGCTTCCCCTGCACCCTGATTGGGATCAATGAGCGCCTGGGCGCGGACGGAACCTGGACCCCGGCCAACAACGCCCCCTGGAAGCTGGTCGACCAGCTCAAGGGCTTCAACTGGCTGGACTACTACGGCGGCAAGTTCTCGACCTCGCAGAAGCGCGGCGTGTTCATGGACCATGCGCTGGAGCTGCTGCCGGCCGACTACTGGCGTTGGTGGGTCACGGCCAATACGCCCGAGACCTCTGATGCGACCTTCACCTGGGAGCAGTTCCAGGTGCAGGTGAACGCCGACCTGGCCGACGTGCTCGGCAACTTCGTCAACCGGATCATCAAGTTCACTGAGAGCCGCTTCGAGGGCGTTGTCCCCGACGGCGGCACGCCGGGCGAGCTCGAGGCCAAGCTCTATGTCGACGTGACCGCCAAGGTCGCCGAACTGACCGAGCATCTCGAAGGCCGCGAGTTCCGGAAGGCGACGACCGCGCTTCGGCAGCTTTGGGTGCTGGGCAACCAGTACCTCACTGAAGCCGCGCCCTGGACGGCGATCAAGACCGATCCGGCTCGCGCGGCGATCGTGGTGCGCACCGGCCTCAACCTTGTGGCCCTGTTCGCCAAGGTGTCGGAGCCGTTCATCCCGTTCGCGGCCGAGAAGATCGCCCTGGCGGTCGGCGAGCCCTTCCCAGGAACGTGGCCGACGGCGGAAGGGGCGCAGATCCTCGACATCCTGCCGCCCGGCCGTCCGGTCGTCGCGCCCGAGGTGCTGTTCAAGAAGGTCGAGAACGAGCAGGTCGCCGAGTGGCTGGAACGCTTCGGCGGACCGGAGACCGCGGCTTAGAGGGCGACCTCGCCGCGGAACACCGGGACGCAGCCCCCGCCCACGCGGGCGTAGATTCCACCGGCCTCGCGCCGCGCGGAGATGCGCAGGCGCGAGGGGCGGCCCATCTCGACGCCTTGGCTGACCTCCCAGGCCCCCGTTTCCTGCTCCCCGAGCGAGAGGAGGAGGGCGGCGAGGGTGGCGTTGGCGCTGCCGGTCGCCGGATCTTCGACGGTTCCCGAGTTCGGCGCGAACATGCGCGCGCGGATGCGTCCCGCGCCGTCGTGGGCGTAGAGGTGCAGCGACAGCCGATCGCCGAAATGCGGATACTCCTGGGCCGCCTGTCGGAAGACGGTCAGATCGGGCGAGGCGCGGGATAGGGCCTGCGGCTCCACTTCCATGAAGACGAAGTTCACCCCGACGGACGCCTCGATGGGCGCGTGGGCGGTGGTCACCACGTCTGCTGGCTGAAGACCGGCGCAGGCGGCGGCCAACTCGAGCGGGAGCGGCTCGCCGAGTCGGAGCGCCCTGGGCGCGCTGATGACGCCGCCGCCGTCCTCGATCGCCACGCCCACGACACCGGCGATGACTTCCAGGCGCAGGTCGTTCCCGTGGCCCATCTGCGAGAGCACCCAGCCGGTCCCGACCGAGGGATGGCCGGCGAATGGCATCTCTGCCGTGCGGTTGAAGATCCGCACCCGCGCGGTGTTGGCGGGATCTGCGGGGGGCAGGATGAAGGTCGTCTCCGATAGGTTCATCTCGGCGGCGAGCGCCTGCATCTGCGCGTCCGTCATGCCTCGCGCGTCGGTGAAGACGGCCAGCGGATTGCCGCCGAAGCGGGTGTCGGTGAAGACGTCGAGGGTGACGAAGGGAAACTTGCTCATAAGCCCTACCTGCCACGAAAAACGCCGCCGATCGATTGACCGGCGGCGCTCAATTTTCGCGTTCTGATCAGATCGGGGCTTAGGCCACCGACGGGACCAGCTTGCGGCGGCTGCGAACCATCGAGCCGGCGGCGCCGAAGCCGATGATCATCATCGCCCAAGTCGCGGGTTCCGGAACCGCAGCGGTCGGAGCGAAGGTCAGCACGCCCGCATAGGAGCTGTCGCCGCCACTCCAGCCGGTGACGGTCAGCTTTTGCGGGCCGCTGGCGACCAGGATGTCCTTAATGCGCGCAAATTCGACTTCGCCGTCCAGCAGGATGCTGAAGTCGTGGCCATTCAGGGTGATCGAGTTGAACTTCAGGTCCGACAGGCCGCCGATCACGTCGCCGGGCGCGATCGTCGAAGAGATCGTTCCGTTGGTAGCGCCCGCGAAGGGGAAGTTGAACTCGAAGATGTGTTCGAAGTCGCCGGCGCCGATTTCAGTGTAACCAAAATTGCCGGTGATGATGCCGCTGGCGCCAGGCGCGGGAATGTCGAGATACTTGGCCGCGTTAGCAGCCGGGGCGACCAACAGCATGGAGGCCGCCATCGCGGCTCCCAGCAGTACTTTCTTCATAAGCTACCTCACTCAAAAAACGCGGAAGCCACGTGGGGGGAACTGAGCGCGACAACTCGCCGCGCCCAATATGGGTAACAAGGCTTTAACGGCACGGTGGAGGCTCGCGCAACAACGTTCGCGTGCAAAGGGAGTTACGAAGACAAAATGTGATCGAACAAGCCGAGCAATGGTGTCCCTTGCTACGCAAGAGATACAAAAATCGTCGGAAAAGGATACCTCGCGGTCAAGCACACCCTTGGGTGGTGAACTTGACCTTTGGATCAATGCGCCGGGGCAGGGAGCTTCGGCTGGATCTGCATGAACTCCGGCACCACTGCGTTGTAGGCATGCATGTAACCGAGGTCGCGGACCACATCCTGATGGCCCTCCCACATCATGTGCAGGGCGACATACAGCACGATCAGCAGGCCGATGTAGCCGATCCAGCGGTACTTATGCAGCAGGCGGGCGATATAGCTGGCCGCGACGCCCATCAGCGCGATCGACATCAGCAGGCCGAAGACGAGGATCGCGGGGTGTTCGCGGGCGGCGCCGGCCACGGCCAGCACGTTGTCCAGCGACATGGACAGGTCGGCGATCAGGATTTGGATGAATGCCGAGCGGAATGACTTCGGCTGGGTGGCGGCGACGGCCGCGGAGGGCTCGGTCGCCGGGTCCTGATCGATCACCGCATGGCCCGCGGCGGCCTCGGCCTGACCCTGCTCGCGAAGCTCCCGCCACATCTTCCAGCAGACCCAGAGCAGCAGCAGCCCGCCCGCGAAGAGCAAGCCGACGATACCCAGCAGCTGCGCGGTGATGAGCGCAAAGCCGATGCGCATCGTGACCGCCGCGATCAGGCCATAGAGAATCGCCTTGCGCCGCTGTTCGACAGGCAGGCCCGCCGCCGCCAGGCCCACGGCCACGGCGTTGTCGCCGGCCAGGACCAGGTCGATCATCAGGACCGAGAAAAGAGCGGCGAGCGCACCGGGCGCAAAAAGGCTTTCGATCATCGAATGCTCAATGCGATAGGCGAGGCCTCTCCGCAACCACCTAAGCGCGGAAAGAGGCCCTTTCGGCTTTCAACTTTTCTAGGGTCGGGTACGGCTAGCCTCATAGAGCGCCACGGCCGCCGCGGCCGACACGTTTAGACTCTCGAATCCTCCCGGCATCGGAATCTTGGCCAGTTGGTCGCAATGTTCGGCCACGAGGCGACGTAGGCCTTCGCCCTCGGAGCCAAGGACCAGCACTGTCGGCGCGCCGTCGAGCGCGTCGGCGAGATAGGTGTCTGTGTGTCCGTCGAGCCCGACCGCTCGCCAACCCTGGTCGGCGAGGGTTTCGAGCGCCCGCGAGAGATTGACCACGTGCGCGGTGGGAATCTGGTCCACCGCGCCCACGGCGGCCTTGGCCAGGGCCCCGACCAGTTTGGGCGCATGCCGATCCTGAAGGATGACGCCGACGGCCCCGAAAGCTGCGGCCGACCGCAGGATCGCGCCGACGTTCTGAGGGTCGGTCACCTGATCGAGCATGAGCAGCACAGCTCCGCGCCGCGCCTCGAAGTCTTCGAGGGCGACGGAGTCCAGTGGTGGGATGCGCAGGGCGATTCCCTGGTGGACTGCGCCCTGCGGCAAAACTTGCGAGATGAAGAGGCCATCGACGACCTCAAGCGCCTTGGGCCGCCCGAATCGAGATTCGAGCTCTTTGGCGCGGTCGGGAGTCGCCAAAAGTCGAAGGGGCGCACTCCTTTTACGATTGCTCAGAGCAGCCGCAACCGCGTGCCAGCCCCATAGCCAGTCGTCTAAGCCTTTGTCAGGCTTACGATCTTGCGATCTTTGGCCCGACTTTTTCGGACCTTTCCAGTGCGCGTTGCGTTCGCGAGGGGAGGACACTATAAGACGCGCTCCAAATCGGGGGCCGGACAGGTTCATCGCTCAGGCGCTGACCACTTGTCTAGGCATCCGATCTGGCTCCGAGCGCGCTGGGGGAATGTCCCGAGTGGCAAAGGGGGCGGACTGTAAATCCGCTGGCGTACGCCTTCGCAGGTTCGAGTCCTGCTTCCCCCACCACGCGTCTCGGAGCGCAAACTTTAAGGAGACTGGCGCGACCCCGCGCATCTCAGCGGGCGGGTATAGCACAATGGTAGTGCAGCAGCCTTCCAAGCTGAGGATGCGGGTTCGATTCCCGCTACCCGCTCCAACCTCTTGAAATTCAACCGCCGGCAGGATCCCGATGGCCAAGGAAAAGTTCGAACGCAATAAGCCGCACTGCAACATCGGCACGATTGGTCACGTTGACCATGGCAAGACGACGCTGACGGCTGCGATCACCCTGACGCTGGCGAAGACCGGCGGCGCGAAGGCGATGA